>JANNON010000006.1:0-2266 GCA_031399105.1 Blastocatellia bacterium
GAACATCCATTCAAAATGGTTTTGACGCGCGAACCAGGCAGGCGGAATTGCGAGCAGCGCAACAATCACCAACAGCGTCTTGCTCCACCAACGAGAGTTTTTCCAGAGCGAAAAGCTCAGCAAAATGATTCCGACCAGCGCGACGAGCGAAACCATCGGCGACCACGATTTTAGTAAGTAGGAAATTTGTAGCGCGCGGGTGGTTTGCGGACGAAACGGTTGAATCAGGATCGCGGGGGTCAGCACAAAGATGAAAGTGACGAGCGACAGCAGGACCAGCAGTAGCCACATCAATCGGCGGTTTTTGGGCGACAGCACGTTTAGTCTCTTTGTCTAAAGGTTGTTATGCAGTTCATCGGTGACAGTTACAAATGAGGCCGTTTCATAGTCTCGCTGTCAGGAAGGCGGACCCGGTCCCAGCTCAACTTGTGCTTGGGCATTGCAGAAAAAGTGCACCCAATGTCCGACATGCTTCTTCAGCTTGTCGTCGAGTTTCACAACATTCAACTGTAATGCACATTGAGAGTTCCCAATCCAGACGGCAAGCTGAAGCATGTCGGACATTGGTAACAGTTGGTTCCGACTGGTGAATGGTTGACTGAATCTGATTACCTACCCAGCTTGAAGCGGGGACAGGGTCCATCTTCCTGACTGTGAGACTCCCCACAAGCAAATTCAACTTTAAGGAGTCAGCTACAATAACTATTCATTTACTTTCAAAACAGCAAGAAACGCTTCCTGGGGGATCTCCACGCGGCCGACTTTCTTCATTCGCTTCTTCCCCTCTTTCTGCTTCTCCAGCAGCTTGCGCTTGCGCGAGATATCGCCGCCGTAACACTTCGCAATCACGTTCTTACCGAGCGCCTTCACGGTTTCACGCGCGACCACTTTGTTGCCAATCGCGGCTTGAATCGGAACCTCAAAAAGTTGACGCGGAATCAACTGTTTCATCTTCTCCGCCAGCAATCGACCCTTGCTTTGCGCAGTGTCGCGATGAAGCACCAGCGACAAAGCGTCAACCGGTTCGCCCGCGACGAGCACATCGAGCTTTACCAGATCGCTTTCCCAATGACCCGCTAGGCTATAGTCGAGCGACGCGTAACCACGCGACACCGATTTGAGACGATCGTAAAAGTCGAGCACGATCTCATTCAACGGCAGTTCGTAAGTGAGCATGACGCGGTTGGAGGCGATGTACTCAAACCCTTTTTGCACGCCACGTTTTTCTTCCAGCAGCGGCAGAATGCCGCCTAGGTATTCATCGGAACTTAAGATCGTCGCGCGAATAACCGGCTCTTCAATCTTAACTATCCGACCCGGATCCGGCATCTTCGCGGGGGAATCAATCTCAGTGACTTTCCCATCTGTCGTCGTAACTGTGTACCGCACGCCGGGCGCCGTCGTGATCAGATCCAGATTAAATTCGCGCTCCAAACGCTCCTGCACGATCTCCATATGCAGCAGTCCGAGAAACCCGCAGCGAAAACCAAAACCAAGCGCGGTGGAAGATTCAGGCTCATAAAAGAACGATGCGTCGTTCAGCCGCAGCTTATCAAGCGCGTCGCGCAACTCCTCATACTGGTTGGTGTCAATGGGATAAAGTCCCGCAAACACCATCGGCTTGATCTCCTGAAATCCGGGAAATGGTTCAGTCGTGGGACGCGCGGCCTCCGTGATCGTGTCGCCGATTTGAACGTCGGCCACCTCTTTTATCGAAGCTGTCAGAAAACCAACCTCGCCCACGCCGAGGTTGTCAATTGGAGTGGGCCGCGGGCGATTCACGCCGATCGTTTCGACTTGATAATCGCGACCCGTGTTGAAGAATCGAATCTTCATGCCGGGACGAATGGAACCATCGATCACGCGGAACAGCACGATGACTCCCCGATACGAGTCGTACCAGGAATCGAAAATCAATGCTTTTAGCGGCGCGCTCGGATCACCTTTCGGTGATGGTACGTCGCGCACGATGGCTTCCAGGACTTCATGGACACCCTGGCCGGTTTTCGCGCTCGTGAAAACCGCGTTGTGCGTTTCGAGGCCGATCAAATGTTCGATCTGCTCGATCGCTTTTTCGGGTTCAGCGCCGGGGAGATCGATCTTGTTGATGACGGGAATCAATTCCAGATTATTGTCGATAGCCAGATAGGTATTCGCGAGGGTTTGCGCTTCAACACCCTGCGATGCATCGACGATCAGCAGCGCGCCTTCGCACGCGGACAGCGAACGCGAAACCTCGTATGAGAAATCGACGTGGCCGGGAGTG
>JANNON010000009.1:0-3135 GCA_031399105.1 Blastocatellia bacterium
GCTGTGCTTCGGCCGCTACTGCTTTCATACTAAGCCGCAACCGACCTTTTTCATCGGCTTCGATTACTTTCACGCGCACGGATTGTCCCTCCTTCAAATGGTCTGAGACCGCATTGACGCGCTCGTTGGCGATCTGCGAAATGTGCAGCAAGCCATCCTTGCCCGGCAGCACGCTGACGATCGCGCCGAAATCGAGCAGTTTGAGAACCGTGCCCTCGTAGATTTTCCCGACCTCGACTTCCGCGGTAATTTCCTCGATCCGCTTGCGCGCAGCCTCGCCTCCTTCGGATGACACACACGCGATCGTCACCGTTCCGTCATCGGCGATGTCTATTGAGGTTCCCGTTTCTTCCGTCAATGCGCGGATTACGGCACCACCCTTGCCAATCACGTCGCGAATCTTTTCTGGGTTGATCTTGATGGATTCTACTCGTGGTGCGTACGGACTGAGCTCTTTGCGTGGGCCCGACAGCGTGGTGAGCATGTGGTCAAGAATGAAGGCGCGGCCTTCTTTCGCCTGCACCAGTGCTTCCTTAAGTATCTCGGGGTTTAAGCCGTGGACTTTCATATCCATCTGAAGTGCGGTGATCCCTTTTTCGGTACCCGTGACCTTAAAGTCCATATCGCCTGCAAAATCTTCGGCGTCAGCGATATCGCTCATGATGTACGGCTTGTCGCCATCCATCATAAGACCCATAGCAATGCCGCTCACCGGCCGCTTCAACGGCACACCGGCATCCATAAGAGCCAGACAGCTGGAACATGTCGCCGCCATAGAAGTACTACCATTTTGACTCATAATCTCTGTGACGGAACGAATTGCGTATGGAAAGTCTGCTTCATCTGGCAAAACTGGCACTAAAGCCCGCTCAGCCAAGTAGCCGTGACCAATTTCGCGGCGTCCTGGGCTACCAAGCCGCTTAATCTCGCCAACAGTGTAACCTGGTGCATTGTAATGATGGAAATAGCGCCGTTCGCCATCCCGCTCCATAGTATCTACGATCTGTGAATAACTGAGCGGTGCCAGCGTCACAATGTTCATACCTTGCGTCATACCGCGCGTAAACAGACTGGATCCGTGAACACGAGGTAAGATGCCTACTTCACTGCTGAGTGGGCGGATATCAGCCATTTTGCGGCCATCAGGACGGACATTTTCTTTGACAATGCCTTCACGTACATCTTTATGCAAAGCCATGGTAAAGGCGTCGTCATACTCAGACCGTACTTCGGCAAATCCCTCTTCGCCAATCTCCTCCACAAAGTGAGCGTGCATTTGTTCGCGGACTTGCTTGACCAGATCATTCCGTTCTGGCAATGGCGCCCGAATGCCCACACCAAGCTTCCCCGCCACCCAGGTATCTACGCGCTGGAGAATGTCGCTGTCTGGGAGCATCAATTCATATTCTTGAGGTGTCACCCCGACTTTTTCGACGAGCTCTTTCTGGAGTTTGATAGCAGGCTGCATAGCCTTGTATGCCCATTGAATGGCTTCGGCCACTTCGTCTTCTGTGACTTCATCGGCGCCAGCTTCTACCATCATCACGCCTGTTTCTCGGCCCGCGACCACGAGGTCAAGCTTACCCTTGTCTAGCTCTTCGGCAGTCATAAAGGCGGCGTACTTGCCGTCTTTTATACCGATGCGTAAGCCTGCAATTGGCCCCTCAAACGGCGCACCGGTTAACATAAAGGCCGCGCTCATGGCAATCATCGCGATAGCATCTGGACGGAAAGCCGGGTCCATGCTGAGCACCGTTGCTACACCTTGCGCCTCATAGCGATAGCCTTTGGGCCACAAGGGACGGATCGGACGATCAATCAACCGGCCAATCAGCACGGCATCATCAGATGGGCGGCCTTCTCGCTTGATGAACCTCGAACCGCTCACCTTACCGGCTGCATACATTTTTTCTTCATACTCCATGCTCAAGGGAAAATAATCAAAGCCGTGAGCAGGCGTATTCTTGACCATTGCAGTACCGAGTACGACAGTATCGCCGTAGCGAGCAACCACCGACGCATCGCTCCGGAAGCCCACGCGCCCTACCTCTAACGAGAGCGTCTGGCCGCACAGCTCAGTCTCTACTTTTATAATTTTTTTACCAAATGGGTTAATGGTTTTGCCCATTCTTTTTCCTTTCTTCTCGGATTCAAGTTTCAAGTGTCCGTCACTAACTCGAACGGAAACCTGTGTCCTGCACCCGAGTAATTAGTGATGTACGCTAGAACGAAGATTCTAGATTTTGGACGCTAATCCGCTAACGTCCAAATGTCTAACCTCTATCGTCTGATGCCCAGTTTTTTGATAAGGGTCAAATATGTTTGGCTATCCTTTTCGGCAATGTATTTCAGCAGACGCTTGCGCTTGCCTACCATCTGCAAAAGTCCACGACGCGCCATGAAATCATGTTTGTTCACCTTGAGGTGTTCTGTCAGCTCTTTGATGCGCTCAGTCAGAATACCCACTTGCACTTCAGGCGAACCGGTATCATCTTTGCTACTTTGAAGGTCTGAAATAACTTTCTGCTTCTTTTCAGTCGAAATCATGTATTCCCAATCTGTTATGTAATTCAAGAGTTCGATGGCGTTATCAGAGATATTAGCATACTCGTATCTGTTGTGCAAGCCATAATTGATTTTTTAAGTGATTATGGTATTGTAGTTATATGAGTGAATTGGGAAGACCCACAAGAAATGAAGTAGGTGTCGGACTAATTTTAGGTGGTTTAATGGGCTTTGATGCGCTTTTTGGGACAGGTGTTACCCGGACGCTTGTTGACGGGGGAGAAGGGTTAATCCAGGTCGGTCAAGATGCCGAGGCATGGGTGTCAGACCACGTCGGTGGTGACGCTGAATCAGATGCACTCGGTCCAGTCGTAACAGTCAATCAAGTAGAAGTGACAGAAATTCCTTCTGCCTAACGTCTATTGCCAGCCTCGCGTCGTCGTGAATATGACACTTATTCGTTGATGTTGTCGTCGGTTATTTCAACCACCAATGCTGACCTGTCGTCAATTTTATTGGCATAGGCGATGAGTAGTTGAACTTTTGCTGCGGCATTGGCGTCCGGGTCGTTTATGATCTCGCGAATTGCGTTCTCGTTTCCACCCAGCATTCTCTGGGTACTATTATCAC
>JANNON010000027.1:0-8888 GCA_031399105.1 Blastocatellia bacterium
GGTCGCGCAGTTCTGTCTGCAGACTGTCGATCTCTGCAAGAAGACCGGCAGTACGACGATAGTAGTAGAAACAGATCGGAAGGGGAAGCATGAGGGCGATTGCGCAGACTATACCGATCCAGAACACTTTACTCTCCAAACTCTCCAACTGTTCGATCTTTGGATCAGCGCCTGATTTTACCGGGCCGGACTGAGTTCTGCTCTGAGATGAGCTCGGGCGCGTTGTGAAAGCACCCGACGAAGCTCTTTCGGGTCAGCGCACACCGGCGGTACCTCGAGCTGGGTTTCGACTCGAAGCTCGTGACGCCTTTTTTCCGCTGACCGCGCCTCTGACTGGACTACGGAGGAGATCACTTGGTCCACCTCAACACGTTCGTGTGTGACGCGTAGCACACCCCCTTCGATACGAGAAAGGTCCAGGAGGTTAAGAACAAGATCAATCTGACGATCGCATTCGACCGAAATCGTTTCGATATATTCGCGCCTTTTCGATTCCTCGAGTCCCTCGCGCATTAGCAGGCGAGTTAGCGCCTTGATTGTAGTCAAAGGTGTGCGGAGCTCGTGCGATACGGTTGAAACGAACTCCGACTTGAGGCGGTCCAGCTCGGCAAATCGCGCTTCTCGTTTCTGTAGTCGCTCCGCCATCGCGTTAAAGTTCTTGCCAAGGCGTGAAATTTCGTCTTTTCCTTGAGTTGGTGCTCGCGCCGAAAAATTCCCTCCGCCGAACTCTTCAGCGGCGAAGTTAAGAAGCCGCACAGGTCGAGCGATGCTCCTTGCGATCAGCAGGGCCCCCGTCATCGTACAGAACACTACAATCAAGCCTACGACGGCGTATCCCATCAGCTGTCGCCAGGCAGACGCATAAAGAATCGCACTCGGAATACCTACCATAACGATGTAACCGGTGGCCCTCACACCCCCGAGCCCATAGACTCGCTCGACACCATCAAGGGAACTCCGCACAACTACAAGTCCGGTATTCTGATTCTGAAGCGCTGAGAGAAACTCCGAATTGCTTAGATCCATTCCTATTGCCGATTCTGGAGTCTGGCTGCGATATACGACGCGGTATCGCTGATCGAGCAGAGTGACGACCGCGCGATCTGGCAGCGTAATCCCGTGGAGAGGTTCATTAAGCGCCGCGCCGTCGATGCGTGCGACGACGGCGCGGCCACCTTCAAGCGGTACCGCGACTGCCACAAGATACCGCCCCTCCCCGCGCGTCCAGTCCGTCTCAACATCGGGGACTCCACGTCCAACTTCACCGACGAGCTTTTCACCCAAGCCGGGCGGAAGATTGCCGGCACCAGCGGGTTCGATCGACACAACTTTTCCGCTCGGGTCCAGCACGCGTAGATCGATCCAATGTGGGCGGTTTCTTAGCGCGGCCTTCAGGTTTTCTTCGAGCGCGGACTTGTCATTTAGGTGGGCAGGCGGAAACGAAGCTATGGTTTTGAGAGGCTGGTATTGGGCGTCGAGCCACCGATCAAAAACGAGCGCGGCCAACTCTGCTTGCTGCTTCAGACCTTTGTTTAGCTGGTTTTGCTTTTCGCTCCAAACTATCCCCAGGACTGTAAGTCCGACGATTAAAAGCGGCAGAACGCCTCCTATTGCCAACGCCAATAATCGTCCGCGAATACTCATTCCCGCCTCCAAATTGATGTGTGGTCTCGAAGTATAGCAACCGGAGCAGCACTCAAAACAGGAGAAAACTCCTGCGTTGCATGCGTGATAGCACGCTCGCTGCAGATTGGTTTGATGAATATGATTGACTCGTTCTACCCGTGTGGTGAGCGAGGTTTGAGCGAACTGCGAGGAGCGCTTGTTGGCGAGCAGTCGAGGGTGCCGACCAAATGATTTTTAGAATTCGAGGAAAAGACGTTAGCGGAGGGTCTGCGATCGAAGTTGTGCGTGCGCTGGAGCGAGACGACGGCGAATATCACTATCGTGGAGGGCCAATTCGTCAGTACCTTATTTGGTCTCTTAATCGACTAAACGGCAGCGTGCCGCCGCGCGACCTCGACCTAAGCGACAGATTGGAAGACGAGCCGCTTGCGCTAGGGTATCTTCTTTTACTAGATGAATACGGCGTGGGTAAAATTGTGGAGCCCAACTAACTAATCGAAGGAGTGACCATGAATATAGCTCAGTCCCAGACCGGCTTTTTTGACAACGTCTCAGCGTATTTTGATCAAGCCGCGTCGTTCACACAACATCCGAAAGGTCTGTTAGATCAGATTAAGGTCTGTAACAGCGTTTACTCGTTCAAGTTTCCGGTACGCACCGGACAAGGCTACGAAGTTATTTCGGGCTGGCGCGCGCAGCACAGCCACCACAAGCTGCCAGTAAAAGGCGGAATCAGGTATTCCGAGGACGCCAATGAAGATGAAGTGAAAGCACTGGCCGCGCTCATGACTTACAAGTGCGCAGTGATGGACGTACCTTTCGGTGGGGCCAAAGGCGCCGTCAAGATCAACCCGAAAAATTACACGATCGAGGAGTTGGAACAAATCACACGGAGATACACCTCCGAGTTGATCAAGAAAAACTTTATTGGTCCGGGCGTGGATGTCCCAGCTCCGGATTACGGTACTGGTCAGCGAGAGATGTCCTGGATAGCAGACACCTATGCCGCCTTTCACCCTGGACAGATCGATGCGCTTGCCTGCGTAACAGGTAAACCTGTTTCGCAGGGCGGCGTGCGAGGAAGACTCGAAGCCACAGGACGCGGAGTGTTCTTCGGTCTGCGCGAAGTATGCAGCCACGGAGATGACATGGCGCAACTCGGCCTCGCCGGAGGGTTAGAAGGTAAGCGCGTCGTGGTACAGGGATTAGGGAACGTTGGATACAACACGGCTCAGTTCTGTCAACACGGGGGCGCAGTCATCATCGCACTAGCGGAATACGAAGGCGCCATTCATAACCCGACCGGGCTGGACGTCGAAGCGGTAATGAAGCACCGAAAGGAAACCGGATCTCTCCTGAACTTTCCCGGGGCGACAAATCTTGGTACTCGAGAGGAAGCGCTCGAACTTGATTGCGACATTTTGATTCCGGCTGCGCTGGAGAATCAGATCACAGCGGAGAACGCCGGACGTGTGAAGGCGAAGATTCTAGCCGAGGCTGCCAATGGACCAACGACTGCGGAGGCAGCGGAGATCCTCCTGCGCAAGGGCGTCCTGGTTATCCCCGATATCTATATGAACGCAGGCGGCGTCACTGCCTCATACTTCGAGTGGTTGAAAAATCTCTCCCACGTTCGATTCGGCAGGATGGGTAAGCGTTTTGAGCAAAGAAGTTCTGAGAACCTACTACGTGTGATCGAAGAAAACACCGGCCGAAGACTTTCCGACGCGGAAAGACGAACCGTTACGCGTGGCGCTGACGAGATCGATCTGGTTAACTCCGGGCTCGAAGAATCGATGGCTGTTGCTTACAACCAGATTCGTGAGATATGGAAAGCAGATCCCAAAATTCCGAGTCTTAGGACAGCCGCTTTTCTCGGTGCAATAAACAAGATAGCTACTTGCTACGCCGAGCTTGGCATCTTCCCGTAACACGAGCAGATGCCGCTGCCCTGACCCGGAGGGAGAATATCGGTGTAACTGAGGAAGGTGATATGCAAAAGTTCCCGAACATACAAGAAACAGGATTGGCTGAAGTGAATTGGCGCCTGCCAAGATTCTATAGTTTGTTGCCTGGAAGCACTTATTGTGGCAATGAGGTCAGTACCACCGCGCGGTAGAACTATGCAAAAACTCAAGGTCTGACGATACAAATCAAGACAGGTAGTCTCACTGTCAGGAAGGTGGACCCTGTCCCCGCTTCAAGTTGCCTTAGTTTGAAGGTCGGATGGCAGATTCAAGATCCTACCGATCTTCATTGCACCGAAACTCAGGCGGGGACAGGGTCCACCTTCCTGACAGTGAGACTGCGCATCTGGTCTTCCTAATATTCAGCGCGTTAGTTTACACACAGTCGCGGTTGCGTCGGGTCAACGCCTGAAAAGCAACTATATCTTTCGCTGCGGACCCGACGCTACCGCGTAACGGTACTGACTCCATCACCCCGAAAGCATTGGAAAACAGTGAAGGCAGTTCGGAACGCTAAAGGCTTCGAACGCTATAAATTTCTTTAAGCACTACATCGCGAGAAAAAAGGCGGCTGGTCTGATGGAGTTCCCAAGCTGTTTCCTCTTTTGCCGGCCATGAATTGAATAGCTGGTCCAATTGTCAGAGCTGAAATCACCGTTCCGATGCCTACGGCTCCACCTAAGATCCAACCAACAATAAGTACCAAGACTTCCAGGCCCGTGCGAGTGCGGCCAACACTCCAGCCTGTCTTTCTACTTAAACCCAACATGAGGCCGTCGCGTGGACCAGCTCCGAGCTGGCTTCCAAGATATAAGGCGCTACCGAAGCTAGCGAGAAGTATTCCTGTTATCAACCAAGCACTTCGTAGGAAAGCGCTGCTTGCGCTTTGAACTAAAGCCATACCTATGTTTGTAAATACTCCGATCAATAGAATGTTTGGTACCAACGCAACTCCGGGCTTTTCACGCATCGGGATCCAAAGCAACAGCACAATCGCCCCCACAATAATGGAAACTGTGCCGAGCTGTATTCCCGTTAATCCAGATAAACTATCGTTGAGCACATCCCATGGGCCGAGTCCTAAATTGGCGTGTTTCATAAAAGCGATGCTGAAACCAATAAAGGCCAACCCCGCGAGTAATTTTACCCAGCGGCAGAGTAAAGTTTTGAACGATGACTTATTTGGTCGCATAACAGCATTTAAACAGGCATGAACTTGACCCGATGGGTAAGCTTAAATGACTCTGCAATTAGGTAATAGAGTGGAAACACGTATTCTGGCCACGTGATATCACCGTGGCCCACCTGGTGCCTTTCCGACATTCAACGGACTGCGCCATTGCCCTCACGCTCGTTGGTTACGACATCTGAAGCCGGGACCGCCTCGGCACACTGTCGCAATTTCACCTAACTACTAAGCGCTCCAAATCCTTCAACATTAGTAAGGCATCATTACTTAAGTCCAGTCGCAGTTGAGATCGTTGCATCTCGCCGAATCGACCTGTTTCCCCTCACCTCGCGAACCCAGGAAACCCCCGTCGGTCAAGTGATAACACCCGCTCCCTTTAGGGGTTAATACGCTATATCTCCTTTAGGTTCACCGTTAAGGTAAAGACATGCTGATCATTGCTTGCAGCACTGACAAGCAGAGCCACCCACTGTTGGAAACACTTGTTCGATACAACAGCTCCCGAAGGTGCTCAAGAGCCACGATCAGCAGCGTTAGCGGGTCGAATATTTAGTTTGAAGATGAGGTGAAGAAGATGATGAAGATATTGTTGGGCTATGACGGTTCGGAGAGCGCTGACGCCGCGCTGCACGATTTGAAGCGAGCCGGGTTACCGGAGGAAGCACAAGCTCTCATTGTTTCCGTGGCTGATGTTTTTATGCCACCGGCGACGTCGAACTATGAGATCGGTGAGCAGGCATTTGCATCTCGACGAGTTGCAGAGAGCCTCATGCTCGCCCAAAAGCAGCGGGCACGCCTTCTTTTAGAGGCGAAAGCATTCACTACGAAAGCTGGTGAGCGGGTCCGATCCTACTTTCCAGGTTGGCACGTATTCACGGAAGTACTTGCTGGTCAACCGC
The DNA here is from genome assembly GCA_031399105.1 of Blastocatellia bacterium. Taxonomy (GTDB): domain Bacteria; phylum Acidobacteriota; class Blastocatellia; order Pyrinomonadales; family Pyrinomonadaceae; genus PSRF01. The sequence continues at coordinate 5,682 of JANNON010000027.1, forward strand.
ATCAGGAATTGATTGGAAGGGCGGACGAGTGGAAACCCGATCTGGTTGTCGTCGGCTCGCATGGGCACTCATTAGCCGGGCGAATAATTCTCGGAAGCGTCTCAAGGAAGATCGTCACCGACTCGCATCATTCCGTGCGAGTAACGCGCGGTTCGGTGGAGAGGAATGACCATGGTCCAGTAAGGATAGTGCTCGGCGTTGACGGATCACCCGAAGCCGAACACGCCGTTCGTGCGGTGGGCAGTCGTCTATGGCCGGATGGAACTGAGGTGCGCATCATTGCTGTTGACGATGGGAGCTCTCCTGCAAAGATCGCGCATTTCCTTCCGCTCGCGGCAGCGATGATCAGAGACGAGAACCGGGAATCGGCTCTAGCGGCGCACCGGATGGTTGAGTGGGCCGAGAATGAATTACGTGTCATCGGATTGAATGTCTCAGTTGCGATCGAGAAGGGCGATCCGCAGAGAGTGCTCATTCATCAGGCGCAGAAGTGGAAAGCTGATGCAATTTTTGTCGGGGGACGCAGGTTCAACAGCGCTTATGAACGGTTCCGGCTCGGAAGCGTCGCGACTGGACTGGTTACTAAAGCACACTGCTCCGTCGAGGTTGTGCGGAATCCGATCAGCTAGAACTCTTAGAACCTAGCCGAATAAGGCGCTTTCTTGCACTTAGATTCAGCTAAGAGTGGCACTTGTAATGCTGAGGTCATTAATGAACTTTGAAAGGCGAGGGACAAAAGTAATGTCGAGCGCAGTTTGAATCACTGCTGAGAGCTAAATGAGGAACCTAGAAAAACCAGACGAAAGGGTTGATGCAATGAGGCACCAAAACAGAATGAGAAAACAGCGACGACGTCGCAGAAAATTCTTTTGGCTATTTGCCGTCGCGGCGATTTCCGCGTTGTTGTACGAGGAACAAGTAGCTGCCCTCTACGTGATCTCGACGCTGGCGATATGCGGACTGTTGATTGTGGTGGCGTTTTCGAATTTGGAATACTCAACGTAAATCTGCTGGGTGAAGCCTTGAACCCTAAGCGCAAAGCAATTCAGAACCGCGGAGCGTAGCGGCCGGACCGACGCGAAAACTTCAACTGGTTTTGAAAGAAAACCCAACTACCTAGTCAATTGCGTGCTTCCTCCGAATCGGCCCGGTCGCTGCGCTCCGCGGTTCTGATTCCTCCTCGCCCCTTGCGGGCACTTTGTGTCAAAGCCATCTGCGGCACACGACTCCAACCGCGCTCAGTGATTTCCTCCCCGACCGACTGGACGGAACGAGTGCTGAAAAACATAGTCAGCGATCTGCCGGCCTTGAGTAATTCCTGAAGTCTTATCGAAAGCCCAGTGGATTCCGAGATAGATTCGGCTTTGGCCGTTCTCTTCTTCGGCCTGCGAAAGTGTCAAAAAGCTTCTCGGTGTTAACGGGCGAGGCATACCATCGTTTCCAGGCGTAACTCCATTCATTTCATCTGAGACGAATGTGAATCGAATGCGATCCGTGCCGTAAAAGTTGCGCAGCATTTGAAAAAGAGCGCCGCCAAAAACAGCATGACCCGACGGATACGCGGGGAAGGGCGGTGTAAAGTTTGGGCCGGTGAGATTGCTGGCAGGAGCACCCAAAGGAGAGAAAGTTGGATCCCCGAACGTCGCCGCATTGCCATCGCCGATCCCGGTTGGTCCCGTACCCGGATCAGACTCGCGGATGCCGGTGACAGGACGCCAGACGGCGTAGAAGTATTTCGACTCCCACGCAGAGGTACCCGAGTCAGCCATTGCCGTGTTCACTAACGCCAACAGGCGCGCCAATTCGCTAACGTCGGAACGTTTCTGCTCAGCGATTTGAACTGCGATTTGGTTATAAAGTCGTGGGGGCGCGCAGAGACTCGGCGTGCCGTCGTAAGCCCAGTAGATGCCGATTTGGGTCTGATCTTCCGAGCGCTCGGTTGGCGTGCCGATGCCATCTCCGCCCAATCGCTTTACTTCGTCGAATGCGGTTGCGTAATCCGCACTGCTCATTGACGGAGGTGGCGGAACGCGAAATTGAGCGGCCGACGTCAGCACAAACGGCGTGACCTCTCCCCATTGAGCGCCGAGTGCTAACGGAATGAGACTGATTGGATCCTGGCGCCAGAAGCCGGGATCGTTGCTCGGGATGTAATCGATGCCAACGCGTTGCTCGGCATGTTGCGAGTGATCGTCGGCGCGCATTGCTAAAATTGCGGCTGCCGTTCTCTGGCCGAGAAGTATCCCAGCTTCTCTCCGATTTGCGGGCTGGATGTTATCTAAGTCCTCACTTAGTAAATTGTCGAAGGTTTCGATTTGTGATGGGAAAAGAGCCACGAGGGTGTCATGAGCAGCCTGCGCTATGGCCGCATCCATTGACGTGTTGGGATGCGCTGCGGGAATGCCTGCGTAACTCGCGTAGTCTCGCTTGATGGCATTCACTGCCTCAAACATGGCGATGTGCACGATGGCCATGGCCCGACTGGAACGTCCGGGACCGAGCTGTTCACCGAAAATGCGAGTCTCGCCAGGCTGCACCGGCGTGTGGTCAAGACCGCTGGCGTCGATAGCGATCTCGTTCCAGTAACGGAGCCGAGCCAGCGTTCCCGGCCCACGTCGATGTCGTCGACCTGGGCGTTGAGCCTGGGTGGGTGATCGGTACCGTGGTCCCCAAACTTCGTGCTCGCTTCTTGTTTGCTGCGCTTGAACTACACCGGAGAAAAAGAGCACCGCAACGATGACTGTTAGAGCTGCGCGCGTAACTTGACGGCTTGCGAAGGTTGCTGGAGCTAACTTCACAAAAGCCGCGCGATCGATTGGAGCGAAAACATGGAGGCTGCTTTTATTTTCAATCATTGGTTTACCTCAACAGATTTTGTACGGCTGAACCCGCGAACTGGCTTCACGAAAAGCCAATCCTGGTGAGCGAGATTTGCGTCGGGTATTGGGTTACAGGAAAAATTCAGAAACGCATTTTAGTTGGGATTCTACGCGGCACTCATTGTTGCGTAATTCCTTGTGATAGCCGAAGTCTGATCTTCTTAGACACTTATACGCTCGTCTGCGTCTGAAAACGAGTGTTATTTATCGATCCACCTTTCTCGAAATTTGGCAGCTAGTAAAGGCGCTTGGTGATGACACGAAGGGCTGCAAATTTCGCTTGGCTTCGCTGCCGTGATTTCGATTCGTTTCACCCTGTGATGAGGGA
>JANNON010000755.1:0-5392 GCA_031399105.1 Blastocatellia bacterium
GAAGGAAGCGGCGAATGGAGACCTGCGCGGGATCCTGGCGTTTTGTGAAGAGCCACTCGTGTCGGGGGACTTCAAGAAGAACTCCCACTCGTCGATCGTGGATGCTGAGTACACGAAAGTGATCGGCGGTAACATGATCAAGATCCTTTCGTGGTACGACAACGAGTGGGGCTATTCGTGCCGCGTGCGAGATCTGATCAAGTACATCGCTGCGAAGGGGCTATAGGCGGCCAAAGGGCTCCCGGATTGGGGCGGCACTGCCGCGCATTGGTTTGCAGGCATAGCTCACTTTTAAAAAGACTTCGCGGTAAGCGCAGGCTTACCGCCAGAGCCGCCGAGTTCTCCCTAACTTGAACAGTGTGGCTGCTGCTCGATCGAGACAATGAACAAGCTTTCAATCAAAGACGTCGACATCAAAAGCAAGCGCGTGTTCATACGCGTCGACTTCAACGTCCCGTTGAAAGACGGCAAAGTTGAAGACGACACGCGTATGCGCGCCTCGCTTCCCACTATCCAACACGCAATCGAACAGCACGCTCGCATCATCCTTGCTTCTCATCTGGGCCGGCCAAAGGGTGAACGGGTTGAGAAATACAGTTTGCGACCAGTGGCAGAGCACCTGGCTGAGTTGTTATCCAGGCAGGTCGCTTTCGCTGACGACTGTGTTGGACCACAAGCAAACGAAAAAGTTGACGTGATGAAGGACGGCGACGTTCTTCTCCTCGAGAACCTTCGCTTTCACAAAGCAGAGGAAGCGAACGATGAAGTGTTTGCCAAACAACTCGGGAGTCTTTGCGATGTTTACGTAAATGATGCCTTCGGCGCTGCTCATCGCGCCCATGCTTCAACAGTGGGGATCACTAAGTTTGTTTCAAAAGCCGCAGCCGGGTTGTTGATGGAAAAGGAGCTGGAGTATTTGGGGAAGGTCATTACCAATCCCGAGCATCCCTTCGTGGCAATTCTCGGTGGCGCAAAAGTGTCCGACAAGATTCAGGTTATCGACGCCTTGATTGACCGCGGCGTCGATCGGCTTTTGATTGGTGGCGCGATGGCCTACACGTTTCTGAAAGCCGAAGGATTTACCGTCGGCAAGTCGCTGGTTGAAGATGACATGTTTGAGGTTGCGCGCGAGATCAGAGAGCGAGCGGCTGAGAACCGGATTGATCTGTTGCTGCCCACCGATCATCAGGTGGTTGATAGCTACGAGCCAATCAAAGGCGGGAACGTGTTGGCCAAAACGATCCCGATTGAGTTCACAAACCTCGGCCACGCGGGAATGGACATCGGCGTTGAGACGGTCGGGCACTTTTCGCGGGCGCTGCAAGATGCGAAAACGATCATCTGGAACGGTCCGATGGGAGTGTTTGAAGAGCCACCATTCGATCAGGGCACGATAGGAATTGCAAAAGCGGTAGCAGAAGCTGCAGACCGCGGCGCGATCGTGATCGTAGGCGGGGGCGATTCCGTAGCAGCCGTCGTGAAAGCGGGTGTCGCTGATCGCATCACACACATCTCAACCGGCGGGGGAGCAACACTCGAATTCCTCGCCGGCAAAGAATTACCAGGAGTTGCCGCTTTAACGGACAAGGTCTAAATAAAGCTCTAACATCTGGAGCAGGCCCGGAACTCAGTACTCAGCACTCAGTACTTAAGAATCCCAGATCAAAGATCACAGATCCCAGAACAAAACAAAATGCGTTAACCTGTTATCGCCGGAAACTGGAAGATGTACAAAACGCTGGGTGAGTCGGTTGATACCGCACTCGCCTTCAAGCCGCTGGTGGCGAACGCCAACCACTGCGAGATCGTCATCGCACCCGTGTTCACTGCGATCAAAACGGTTTCGGATCGCGTCGAAGGCTCGAACATCAAGATCGCCGGCCAGAACTGTTCGACCGAAGTTGAGGAAGGTGCTCACACCGGCGAGGTCGCCGCTTTCATGCTGCGCGATGTTGGTTGCCAGTACGTTGTCGTCGGACATTCCGAGCGCCGCCAGTTCTATTTCGAGACCGACACGATGGTGCGAAAGAAGTGCCAGGCCGTAGTTTCCGCGTCAATGACTGCCATCCTTTGCGTGGGTGAAAGCCTTGAGCAACGCGATCAGGGAATTGCTGAAAACGTCGTCAGAGGCCAACTAACTGGCGGACTTAGTGGGTTGACAGCCTCAGACCTCGACCGTATCATCGTCGCCTACGAACCGGTTTGGGCAATCGGAACGGGACGTACAGCGACGCCGGAGCAAGCGCAGGAAATGCATGCGTTTATCCGGCGCGTTTTCGCGGAAAGGCACTCCGAAGACGCCGCTAAAGCCGTTAGGATCCTCTATGGTGGTTCGGTAAAGCCGGAAAACATCGCGGGATTGATGGCTAAGGAAGATATAGATGGCGCATTGGTCGGCGGCGCTAGTTTGAAAGCCGAGAGCTTTGCGCAAATAGTGAATTACGAAAGGACGTAAACCGAATCGTAAATGGTTAGTGAGTTTGATCTAATCACAATTACCTTTCGCAGTTGTTTACTAAAGAAACATTTTGATTACTTATCTCCTATACGGATTATTCATTCTGTCATGTTTGGTGTTGGTAGTTGTGATCTTGCTGCAACCTGGCAAGGCAGACGCGGGCGCGTTGTTTTCGAGCAGTGTCTCGAGCACCGCATTTGGCCCACGTGGTACCGCGAGCATCCTTTCGAAGATCACTATTGGAGCGGCGGCAGCCTTCATGCTGATTGCGCTGCTGCTTTCGTCGTCGGCGATTACCGGTCAGCGCTCGGTGCTTCAGTCCGCGGATCCGGAAGCGGTACCGACTGCGACCGCCACGCCCGCTGCCTCACCGGCAGCGAGCCTCGCGCCAGCAGGAACCGAAACCGCTCCGGCGAGTTCCGCTCCCGCGAGTTCGGCCCCCGCGACGAACGCTTCGCCGGCAACGAGTCCGTAGTCGTTGGGTGAGAAGTAAATTGGTGAGAAGAAACGAAGAGTTGCTTTTGTTTGCTAGGCCTGTTTACGTTCGATTGGCAGTGCTTAGGTTTAGTTAGGCGATGCGCAGAAGCGATTTGAGTGGATGCGCAGAGCGATTTAGTGGGTGCGCAGCGATTATAGTTTAGGCCACTGATGCAGCCTCACCTGGGTTTGATAGTCTGAGTGGCGTTTTGAAAATTTAGCCGAAGTGGCGGAACTGGCAGACGCGCACGGTTGAGGGCCGTGTGAGGCAACTCGTGGGGGTTCGAGTCCCCCCTTCGGCATTACCCTTCTAAGCCCAATACTATCAAGAGCTTGCGGACATTCTTGGACCATCGGTTCTCAAGGTTTAACCCCGGCCCCGCACGGGTTCCTCGTCCATAACAAAAATCAGTTTAAGTGTTCGAGTTCCAGCTTCGGAACCCCTCCGGTAACCTGCACCCTACCCCATAACTTACAAACCTTGGTGTCTAAGGGTTCCGAACCCCCGCACATTTGAGCAGCTGCAGCACTTCTGGAGTTAGAACCAACAAATCCCTGCCGATTGTCTCGACGAATATCCCGACTCAAGGCTGAGCCAACGTCCTTACGGACGGAGTTGTACCGCATTGCCATGTCGTATCTACATGCGTGTTTTCAAATGAGGGCGAGCTTCAAGGTAGGATCCCGTTTAAATGCCCCCACGCGCACTTCAAAATGGGAGTTGGACATACGTTGTCAGATATGACAACGTATGTGGGCTATTGGGTTGACATGGGGAAACGATCTACGGCGATAGTCAATGAGTAGAAGCACCAGGCCGATTTCGTGGATTAAAGCGGCGCTGAGGGAATTCGAGAAGTTTCCTGAAGAGGTGAGGACCACGTGTCTAACCGCATTAACGATCGCCGCTGAGGGCGGCAAGGCCGATATTGCGAAACCTATGCAAGCTTTGGGCTCGGGCGTGTTCGAGATTGCTCTACCGTTTCGTGGCGACGCATTTCGCGTAGTCTATGCGGTGCAACTAGGCAATGACTTATGGGTTGTTCATGCGTTCCAGAAGAAATCAACACAGGGCATCAAGACACCCAAACATGAAATCGATCTGATCAAGGACCGTTTGAAGAGACTTAGGGAGATGTTGCGATGAAAAGCGAGAAGCTGGAAGTGGTGAAGGGAAGCGGAAATGTCTTCCGGGACCTCGGTCAGAAGAATGCCGATGCCAATCAGGTTAAGGCTATTCTAGCTGCTGAGATCATTAAGGCACTTGACCGTGATGGTCTAAGCGTTCGCAGTGCGCAAGGCCGAACCGGAATTGCGGCGGCGGACTTCTCTCGCATCCGAAACGCGGACCTCGGTCGGTTCACAGTTGATCGCTTGATGTCGATCATCAACCGGCTTGGTTCAAGAGTGGAAGTGAAAATCAAAGTTCGACGCGCTGATGGGATCGCACACCGGGTGTCCGCATCAAGGGCCTAGTAGGAGTCTGCTATCCGTAAAACAGCGAACACTGATAAGCGGTTCTTCGGCCATTTGGCGGGCTTGAAAGAGGAAAGGAAGAACTGACTGAAGACTCTTGATCAGAAAATGAAGGGCATCGGTCGCGCGCGCCGCAAGAAGGTCGAGGCGCGTGCCGCCGCCCTGGTGGCCGAAAGAGACGACGTTGCAGGAATTCCGGCAGGATCGCAAACTCACCTAAGTGCGGATGGCCAAGGTTCTAGGCATCAGCCACGATCTCGTCTCCCGGCTCGAAAAGTGTAGCGACCTTTTGCTCTTCCCATACCACGGAAGAGCGTCGAAGCGAAGGCGGCAACTATCGCATCCGACTCTCGCTCGTCATACTGATTCTTATCGGATCTTTGCTCAAGTTGCCACGAACCAGCAGACTATTGTCGCGTTGGGATCGCCTAGCTGATGCCTTCTTGGGTTGCCCGATGTTTGGTCTCCTCACCTCAGGGATACGTTTTAGTAGGTCAATCTTCGGAGTAGACTCACCATCGGCCGATAATGCTCCTTTGATACGATTGCCGGACCACGAAAGGTCCAATGTCACTTAGAATCAGACCGCCTTGCTTCCGCGCAGAATCCGGATTGCCCGTCATGGATGCCGCCGATACTCCGGCATTTTGCGGTTGGGAGTCAGAGCCAGCGCTTCCGGAAGCCAGGAGCTACCACACTGTCGTAACAACTGATAACTATATCTATGTGCTCTGTGGTTATCGGTTCGATGCGACGACTAGCCACGTTATCTATTACAACGGCGTCATGCGATCGATGATTCGCGCCGACGGTCATCTCAGCCCGTGGACCGCGGAAGAGTCGTTCAACAGTGCTCGGAGCGGTAGCGCCGGGGTCAAGGTTGGGAAATGTATATTTCTAAGCGGAGGCACTTCATCAATTGGGACATGAACTCCCAAGATTTGCGGAACAGAATCCCTGAAAGATTTTGCATTTTGACTG
>JANNON010000031.1:0-2809 GCA_031399105.1 Blastocatellia bacterium
CGGGATAAAGCAACAGCAAATGATGAGCGACTCGCCGTTTCCGCCAGTGCCGCTTTCCTGAATCGCCGAATCGCGCGGCTGGATGCGGCGAGTGTTGACGCGTTAAGCCCCGCTGCGCGTGCCGCTCTGACACGGACGCCAAGCGACCCGATGCGCTTCGCCAAGCCCGATGCGCTGACCCGACTTCACCGCGATCTCGCCTTCGTCACAAGCCAGTTATTTGATGCCGACACTCCCCTCCTCACGGAGATGATGCCCGCAGAAGCCGAGATGCTACCTGCGGCCATGACGCTCAAATCCAAAAACATGTACTCCAGCGCACTTAATCACAAAGATCTGGTCACAAAGTTTCCCTTTCCCGGTGCCAAGAAGGCACAGATTCGACCGCTAGGTATCGGCGATCTCAAGGTCGTCAAGCAGACTCTGGAACGCTATGTCGCGGGCGAGGTTGCTCACATTGAGAACGTGCTGCAGGGTGAATCCAAAGAGCGTAAGCACCGTCGCTTCGACCGTACCGAGGACACGATCAGCACTCTGCGCGAAACAAGTGAGGAAACCGAGCGCGATACGCAGACGACCGACCGCTTTGAACTGAAGAAGGAAGCGGAGAAAACCATTCAGACCGACATGAGCGTGGACGCGGGTATCACGGTCAGCGCATCTTATGGGCCGGTTGAGTTGGGCGCCTATGCGAACTTCGCTTATAGCCAATCCACAACCGATACGCAAAAAACGTCGTCTAACTTTGCCCGCGATGTCGTGGATCGTTCCGTCACCCGCATTCAGAAGAAGACGCGCGAGGAGCGAATCACCAAGACGATTCACGAGGTTGAGGAGATCAACAACCACGGACTGAACAACGTCGATGGGGCGAGCCACATCACGGGCGTGTATCGCTGGGTGGACAAGCACTACAAGGCACAGATATATAACTACGGCAAGCGCATGATGTTTGAGTTCGTTATTCCCGAACCCGCCGCCTTCTACATCTACGCGCAGAACAACAACCCATCCAAGGCCATCAACGTCCCCAAGCCCCCGAACATCGGCAACATCACTCACAAAAACATCACCGAGTGGACGTACCAGACCTATATTCGTGACTACAAAGTGCAAGGCGTCACACCACCGCCCCCGTTCTCGCACGTTTTGGGCATTGCCCTTGATCAGAACGAGATGGCTGAGCGGCAGTCCTCCACCAAGTCCAGCCGCGATCTGGTGGTTCCCGATGGCTACGTCGCCAAATCGTGGTGGGGAAGCTGGCCTAATACGACATGGGTGAACGGGGCGTACACAACTGTCACAGTGGAGGTTGCCACGAATAATAACGGCGCTACGAATGACGAGGACATGGTGGTTCCCGTTACCATCCTGACGCAGAACGTCAAGGCGTACTCCGCGATCATTGAGGTGTACTGCGAACGTACCGCACGCCATTACGAAAACTGGCAGATTACGACGTTCGAGAAAATCATGGCGGCATATCAGGCTGCGATGGCGCAATATGAGGACAAGTTGCGCGCCGCCGAGGCACGGCGCGGCGTGGTTATCACGGGACAGAATCCAGGCTACAACCGGGAGATTGAGCGTACCGAGATGAAAAAGCTCAGCCTCACGATGCTGACCGGTGAGCGGTACGATAACTTCAATGCCACGAGCGGCAGCCCGCCTGAAATTGATCTTGTGGATGCAACAAGCGAAGGCAAGTTCGTTCAGTTCTTCGAACAGGCGTTCGAGTGGGAGCAGATGACCTATCTCTACTACCCCTACTTCTGGGGACGCAAGAGCCGATGGGTATCCAACTCAACCACATTTGACAACGACCCGCTATTTACTCGCTTTTTGCAGGCGGGTTCCGCTCGTGTCGTCGTACCGGTTCATCCAGCATACAACGATGCGATTCTTTACTACCTGCAAACTGGCAGTTTGTGGAACGGCGGCTCGCCTCCGGTCATCAACGACCCGCTTTACATCGCCCTGCACGAAGAATTAAAGGCTCAGCAGGACGATTTGGACGGGGCGACGCCTGAGGGGAAACCGTGGACGGTGGTTTTGCCGACCACACTGGTCTGGTTGCAACCTGGCCCCGAACTGCCAGACTACACTCAGCCCTAAGAGGTACGACGATATGGGCGAAATACTACGGCACGCGGAGGTATTCCAGAACACGGTGGAGAAGACCGCCTCAGTGCGCCCCGAAGAAGAGTACACCTATATGGAACTGGGAAATTTCCTCACGGATGTTTCCCAGTTCCGTGACCCGTTTGCGCATATGTTGGCAAAACGCACTATTTGGAAAAGGGCGAGAAACTCAAACTGGTTTCTGTCGGTGCTGTCCGCGATTCCGATCATCGGTATTCTCGCGGACGTGATTCTCGATGTCGCGGACGTGGACGAATGGCTGAATCAGCTGATGGGCGAACACGACCCCGCGAGCAAGCGATACGGCAAGTTGGCCGAGTACTTCGAGAAGGCTATTCTGGGCATTACCCACGTTATCTTCGCCAACGACATCCCTAAAAAAGAGGCGCTCCGCCCCCTGTTGCCGCCAGAGTTTCGCACTATCGAACCCATCCCCGCCGCCGAGGTTGATCGCATCTATCGCCGTTTCTTTACGCAGTATTATCCGCATGAACATACGGATTATCCACCTTATGTGATATCAGGCGAAGCGCGGGTGCACAGCCGTATGTACCGACGCGGACAACGCGGCGTGATTCAGTTTGTCGAAGAATACCTCCAGTTCCTTTCGGAGGATCTGAGCAAACTGGAACTCGCATGGAAAGAAAAACGCGGTCTATCCAAAACC
>JANNON010000066.1:0-12925 GCA_031399105.1 Blastocatellia bacterium
GCGTTGCGGTACTGACTTCATGGCCACCGTAGAGCAAGTTCTAAGTACCAAGCTCTATTTCGAAACTAGAAACTCTCCCCGCCCGCCGCGGCAAGCTGCGTCTTATACGGTTCGCGCATGCCTTTCTTCGCCTCATCGTGCGCGTCGAAGATGTCCGGCCGCGTCAGCACCTGCTTATACTGATTCATCGCGTCATTTCGCTTACCGGCCAGATCGTATGCCCGGGCAGCATTCAAATGCGACATCGTCACTAGTGTCGGTTCTGCCTTTTCAATCTTCGTCACCGACAGGAATTCGGACGCCGCCCGGTCGCCATTGCCTGCCGCCAACAGCACCTCGCCATACTTGAAATGAACCAGATCCAGTGCCTTGGAAACTGTCTCGCGTACGGTGCGATCACGGAGTAGATCGTCAAAGGTCTTGAATGCTTCCTGCTCCAACTTCGCCGCCTCGGCAGGATTGCCAGCCTTGCGTTGCTGCACTGCCAACGAAACCAGCGCGTCTCCTGTTTCCAGTCGGAAGAGATAGTTGCGTGGATACTTGGCACTCAGGTCGCGCGCCATCGCCAGTGCATTTGCCACACGCTGTTCGCGCTTGTACAACAGGATCAGAAGCGACTTGGCATCGTCGTTGGCCCAACGGCCCTGTTTGGCGACTCGCTCGAGAGTTGCCAGACCACGCTTCTTCGAACCACGGTGGCCCGTGATGCCGGCCAGTATCTTCTGCAAAGGAGGCAACGAACCAACGACGTAGTCATAAAGCCCAATAGTGATTTCGGCATCGATGTAATTGGGATCGAGCTTGAGAACTTCGCGATGACGATCCACAGCTTCACTGCCGTCTTTAATCGCTGCAAAGTGTCGTCGCTCGACTGCTTCCTCGAATGAAGCCTTTAATCCTGCCGTCCCCGCGAGATAGTCAATGGCCTCGATATCTTTTGGATTCGTTTTCAATCGCGCGTCAGCCAGCCGTTTGGCTTCTCGCGTCAGACTGCGAAACTCCGCCACGATCCGAGAATCAACTTTGTCGTCACCACGCGTGTAGAACGAATCTGAGTTGTAGAGTGAGGCCTGCAGTCGTCGTGACTCGTAAAGCGTCTTGAAGCAAAGCCGGCTCGCCAGAAACATCGGTCCTCCGGCGTAGTTTGGATAAAGCCGCGCCATCTCAGCGAAGTCCTTCCGCGCTTTTTCATAGTCGAGATTGTAAAGCGCATCGAGACCGCTGCGCCGAAGCGATTCCATATGAGGACGATCGGCGTCACTGATCCAAGTCTGCGATTGCGACTGTGCCGGAACTGGCGTCTGGGCCAGCGCCGGAACCGTTGCGACAACTAACAGCAATAACAAGGCAAAATACTTCACAATGCTTAACCTCTATTTCTTGAATTACGAAAAACTCTCGAGATACTTCACGCCCGCTCCAGTATTGAAGAGCACGACACGGTCTGATGACTTCACTGTCTCCTGGGCCAACAACTTCTTTAGTGCCGGTAAACACGCAGCGCCTTCAGGTGCGCAAAACACACCTTCCGCTGCTCCTATCTCACGTGTGGCAGCAATCAATTCAGCGTCAGTCACTGCGATCGCGGCGCCGCCTGAGGCTCTCAACGCGTCGATGATCAAAAAATCCCCAATCGCTTTCGGCACGCGCAGTCCGGAAGCCACCGTCGCCGCATTTGGAAACTCATCGGCAAATCGCTTTCCTGCTTCAAACGCGCGGACGATCGGTGCACAACCAGCCGCCTGCACGCTGATCATCTTCGGACGCTTCGAATCGATCCATCCCATCTGTTCCATCTCGTCAAATGCTTTCCACATTCCGATTAGCCCGGTGCCGCCGCCAGTCGGATAGATGATCACGTCAGGCAAAGTCCAATCGAGCTGTTCGGCCAACTCATATCCAAGCGTTTTCTTTCCTTCGACGCGATATGGTTCTTTCAACGTCGAAACATCAAACCATCCTTCGGCTTCCTTTCGTCGCGCGACTTCGGCGCCGCAATCGGTGATCAAGCCATCCATCAAATTCACATGCGCGCCGGTCTGCTCACATTCGATGATGTTTGCCCGCGGCGTGTCGCGCGGCATAAAGATGAAACACTCCATGCCGGCCTGTGCGGCATAAGCTGCCAACGCTCCGGCGGCGTTTCCGGCTGAAGGTACTGCAAGCTTTGTGACGCCCAACTCCTTCGCCATTGATACGGCTGCCGACATACCGCGTGCCTTGAAACTCTGCGTCGGATTTTGAGACTCGTCCTTGATGAAAAGCTGAGGCAAGCCGAGCTGGGCGCCCAGCCGATGCGCCGGAAGCAGTGGTGTCCATCCTTCGCCCAGCGACACGATGTTCGCGTCATCCTCAACCGGCAGGACTTCCCGATAGCGCCACAGATCTGAGCGACGGCCGCGCAATGATTCTTTTGTCAAAGACGTTCTTGCTTTCGCGAGATCGTAGCGAACCAGCAAAGGCTTGCCGCATTCTCGACAAAGGTTGAGCAATCGTTGTGCCTCGTGATGCATTCCGCAGGCGGCACACTCGAGATGAGTAACATTCATTTAGTAGGGCTTCCTTTTCTCCGGAAAATGAAGGCGAACGCATTGAGTATGCAACAGAGATGAGGCGAGAACTACCGGCGAGTCGTAACTAACTGGCTGAGACTGGACGAAACCGCGAGCTTTTTCGTTGAAGCGTGCCGGATAGTTCGACGCCAGGTGCAACAAACCTCCGACACTGCTACCGCAGTCGCCAGTGGGCGGAGCCTTTGTGTGCGCCGACTTGTCGGCGCTTTTGATCGGCGCTCTTGATCGGCGCTTTTGATGAAGGTCACAGGCTTCAACCAGGTTCCCAAGCTCGCAACCCAATACCCGCAATCTAATACCAAAGCGCCGACAAGTCGGCGCACTCCAAAGGCTCCGCCCTCCTGAGATTCGCTTTTTGCCTTTTCTCATCGATTCAATTACTTTCGCTCCCATGCCGATTCGCTTGCTCGCGTTGGATCTCGATGGGACTCTACTCAACTCTCACGGCGCAATCTCTGACCGCAACCGTGACGCCCTCGCCAGAGCGCGCGCACTTGGTGTGTGCGTGGCGGTCGTTACTGGAAGGCGTTTCCGAGATGCCCGTCCCATCGCGCTTGACCTCGGACTCGACGCTCCTGTCATTGCGCACAACGGGGCGTTGACGAAACATGCGCGAACGCTCGAGACCGTTGCGGTAATGCCTCTGCCACTCGCTGCTGCGCTAAAAGCGGTAGAAGTTGGTAGAGCCGCTGGCGGAGATCCGTTGGTCAGTGTCGACCATGAGGGTCTCGGCGTGCTCGTCTACGATCACATCGGCGGTGACAACCTGGCATTGGTGGAGTACATCAAGTGGGCCCGCCGCATTCACGGTGAAGAAGGCGCGCAGTCAGTTCAGCAAGTCGATTCGGTCGAGGCATATCTGGAAGAGGCGCCGGTCCATCTCGCCTTTTCAGGCGGATATTTAAAGATGACGACGTTGGCAGAGAAACTGCTTGCTGAGTTGGGCACCAGTGTGAAGATCTTTTGTACGAGTTACCCGCAGAAAGATTTCGCGCTGGTCGACATCGTTCACCCGCAAGCTTCAAAAGGCGCCGGCGTCGCTGCCGCTGCCAGCGAGTTGGGAGTGGAGCGCGACGAGATCATGGCAGTAGGGGACAACTTGAACGATCTCGAAATGCTCGCGTACGCCGGAACAGCAGTGGTCATGGAGAACGCAGAATCCGCCTTACGAGATATGGCAGATGTTCATATGACTGGTTCGAACGATGCTGACGGCGTGGCAATGGCGGTTGAAAGGTTTATTCTGAATCAGGTATTAGATGTTGGTTAGGAGGTCAGTTGTCAGTTGTCAGTGGTCAGTTGTCAGTGGTCCGTAGTCAGTTGTCAGTTGTATTCGTTCCCGCAATTGAAGGGTTACTGACGGAGGGATCTTCCAACGTGCGGAACGAAAAACAACGGACAACTGACTACGGACAACTGACCTCCTAACCGACATCTAACATCTGACATCCGACAACTACTAGAAGGAGAGTTATGGCAAATCGCACGGCAGTTATTCAAACTAACAAAGGCACGATCAAGTTCGAACTTCTCGAGGAGGACGCGCCAAAAACCACTGAAAACTTTATTACGCTGGCCCAACGTGGCTTTTACAATGGCGTGATTTTCCACCGCGTTATCAAGGGATTCATGATTCAAGGTGGTGACCCGACAGGAACAGGTCGCGGTGGCGAATCGGCTTGGGGTGGACGATTTAACGATGAGATAAATTCTTCATCAGCCGTTTATCAGCGAGGCTACAAAGCGGGAACCGTGGCGATGGCTAACGCGGGCCCGAATACAAACGGCTCCCAGTTTTTCATCATGCACGTCGATTATCCGTTACCGCCAAGCTATACGATTTTTGGACGAGTTACTGATGGGCAGGACGTTGTCGATCAGATCGCAAACAGTGATCGAGATCGCAACGACAAACCGACGTCTGAAGTGAAGATGGAAAGCGTAACGATCGAAGAGTAATAGTTTCTGCGCGGATGAACGCGGATGGGCCGGATCTGGAAGAGCGCTTAGATCGTAGGCTTAGATTGTAGGGGCATCCCTCCGTGGGCGCCCCTCTTCTAATTAAAAGTGCAAGCAAGAAACGAGGGGCGCCCACCGAGAGACGCCCCTACAATCTGCATAGCGCGCCTACAATTTACATAAGCGCCGAGTTTTTTCAGATCCTTTTATCCGCGTTCATCAGCGGCTACTGCCCTCCATTACTCCGAAACAGCGGTCTGGCGCCGTGACCGAGTGGCGGCGAGTTGCGAATCAAATTCGTCACATACTTCTTTGCTCTCTCCACAGACTCTTCCAGATCCATTCCTCGCGCAAGACAGGCCGCGATGCCGGCAGACAAAGTGCATCCCGAGCCGTGAACTTCGCCCACATCGATTAATTCTTCCCGAAAGATCGTTACGCGACCTTCAATATCAAGTATGTCGACAGCCTCATTCTTGATCTCGTGACGAGTGTCGCGAGTCCGCAGCACGTGACCGCCCTTGATCAATACTGCTCGCGCTCCAGCGTGTCGAATAACGCCGGCGGCGGCTGCCATGTCTCCTTCGCTCTTGATCACCAATCCAGTCAGTCGTTCAGCCTCAGGGATGTTTGGAGTTACGACTCGAGCAAGTGGAAAAAGTTCAGACACCAAACATTCCACTGCTTCGTCGTCAATCAGGCTGTCACCTGACGTCGCTTGCATCACCGGATCGACCACCGGCGGCGGCAGTTTCTGTTCCCGAACCAGACGAGCAACTTCGCGGATTACTTCTTTGGTGGGCAGCATTCCTGTCTTCAAACCTGCAACGCGAAAATCCGAGACGATCGGCAGAATCTGTTCACGCACAGTGGCGGCAGTCTGATTTTCAACGCCAAAAACCCGAGTGGTATTTTGAAAGGTCAGCGACGTAATCGCCGCAGTAGGGAAGCACCCGAACGCCACGAACGTTCTCACATCCGCAAGCACGCCCGCGCCGCCCGAAGGATCGACGCCTGCGATTGTCATCGCAACCGGAACTGAATCTGTCTGCTTCACTCGTTGAAACTCTCCCGCACTTTTTTGATGACCTCGCGAACCGTTTCGGGATTACTCAATAAGCTAATCGCGGCAATCCCACTCGCACCTGCACGAACACATGCAGCGGCGTTATCCACCTTAACACCACCCAAAGCAAGAATTGGAAACAGCGGCTCCGCGTCCACAGCTTCATGGAGTTTAGCCACACCGAGGGGCGCACCGTAGTCGCGCTTTGATCCGGTTTCGAAGACTGGACCAAAGACTGCGAAGTCGGCTCCGGCGGCTTTAGCTCGCGAAACTTCCCATACGGAGTGCGTTGAAGCCCCAATCAAGATCTGATCGCTGAAGCTCTTCCGAATGACGTCAGGTCCAAATGATCTAGCGGTGAGATGAACTCCGTGCGCTCCGCAGGCAACCGCGATGTCAATTCGATCGTTGATCAACAATCGAGTTGAACTGCCGTGCACAATTCGGACGGCCGCACACGACAGTTCGTACAGCGTTCGGGCAGTTAAGTTTTTTTCGCGGATTTGGAGTAGGTCGATTCCTGCATCGGCTGCGGCTGAGATAAGGCGCAGCACATTGAGATAGGCTTCACTGCGAGAGGTTGTTGCCGCCTGAGTCTCCCCGCTCGTGATTAGGTAGATGATCGGTTTTGACGACGGGAGCGACATTCTTGTTTGCCGAGTCGGACGCGTAAGCGCTGGCTTGCAGTGCGCCAACACTCTGTCTGAAATGGAAGATCTCCCAGAAGGCGATTCCGAGATTCAGGATTCCCACGCCGGAGACTGCGCCGCGCACCCAACCTGAAGCGACGACAGTTTGCAGTTGGAAGAGTCCCGTTTTCTGCGCTGCGTAAAGCAGAAAGTAGTTATTACCCCAGTCGCTGAAGCCGAGCCATCCCTGCGGTACCCAGGGCAACAGCGTCAACACGATGCCGATCTCCAAACAGAGAACGATGTAGAAGATTACGCTAAGCTTGGCTGACATGTGAGAGATGGTAAATGGAAAGTCGCAAAATCGGAAGGCGGGAACGGCTGGCCGGCAAAGTCCAAGGTCCAATGTCGAAAGTCCAACGTCCTGGCACCAGGTTCGAAGCACGAAATACGAAGCAGGGTGGTTTTCAAATGAGAAATCCCAAATGAGATATGGAAAATAATGCCTTTACAGCCTAAACCATTAACCTACCGCCGCCTCCGCCCTTTCTTCCCTTTACCGTCATCCTTCTGCTGCTCGAGCGCCTTCAGCTTCTCACCAACTTCTCGATACGATACGTTTACTCCGTACACCTCAGTGAAGGTATCGATCGCGCGATTAACATCTCCGAGCTGCTCGTACGCCGAGCCGAGTTCATAACGCAGTGCGAGGTACTCCTCCTCAGAGTGACCCGGCGACTCCAGGCCCTTCTTAAACCAAAGCACCGCCGCACGTGGCATCTGCTTCTGCGCGAAACAGTGGCCCAGCATGTTGCAACACTGAAGATACCGGGCGGTGCCGTCAGTTGACGTGGTCAGATTCGCTGCGTTCTGAAACTCCTGGATTGCTTCATCCAACAGATCCATCTCTTTGTACGCGGTTCCCATGTTGTAATGGGTTTCATAGTCCTCATCACTCGAGGCGTCGCCCTCGGCAGCGATCTTAAACTCTTCAAAGATCTCAGCCAGGCCTGAATCGATAGCACCAGACGCTGCCGCGGAAGGTAGCCCGGCTTTATTTGGTTCTTCGACGTCTCCCACAGAGCCAAAATCAAATGCGCCCGCGTCCTGTTCTGGCTGCGGTTCCGCGTCGGCTTCCGCCGGCAAATCAAACGACGTTGAAGACTCAGGTGATGTCTGCTTTACGGCTTCGACCAAACGGTCGCGGCGAGCCGAGATTTCCGGGTGCGGACCGTACTGCCCTTCCAACATCTGCAGCGTGTCTTCAGCAATGTCCAGGTATCCCTGGCTCAGATAGAAATCGACGCTCTCCAACTCCTGCCGCATCATTGCCTCGCGGCGCGTATCTTGATCCGAACTTTCAGCCGGTGCCTGAGCAGCGCTGGCTTCTCTGAAATCAAATTCAACCGCACCCGACGACCCCTCCGCAGCACTGGCGCCGTTTGGAGTGGCGACATAACTTCCAGCGTCGGCAATTCCATCGTTGAGATCGGCAAACGACGCACTGGGATCCGAAAACGCAGGCTCTGCTACTGAGTTCGACTCGAACTCAAGTGGCGCGCCAACCGCACCCGCCGTATCGCTAACGGTCGAGAAGCTCTCGAAGGAGGGCACGTCGGCGCTTGCTGATTCTGAGATCGGCACCGATGGCTGGGCAACTTCTTCCTGCACTCCGCCGAGCTCTGCTAATCGCGCAGCGTAACGTGCTTCCTCGGGAGCCAGCCGCACCAACTGCGTTAATGCGTATCGCTCGTCATCAACCGACCCGGCGGCTTCAGCAGCTTCGACCAGCCGTTCAAGCGCAGCGCGCAGCTTATCCATGTCACGCTGCCACCAGTGAATCCTGACCAATAGCCGCAAGCCATCCACATGTTCGGGATTGCGTGCGAGTACTTCATTGACCAGCTCGAGCAGATCGTTCTCTTCACGTCCCGCGAGCATCTGTTCCACGATGCTTGTCAAAATCCTGACGGCTTCGTCTATTTCGCCGGCTTTCAAATACAACTGCGCAACCGGAATGCAGCGGGTGTAATTTGACGCGTCCTGCTTCAACAGCATTTCCGTCGCACGCTCGGCCCCTTTGGCGTCTTCAGCCGAAAGGTAAGCGCCCGCTAACATAGAAACCAATTCAGGAACATCCGGACGGTCGGCTACTGTACGCTCCAACAACTCGGCTGCTTCATCGGCACTGCCCAACGCCGTGTGAGCCGACACCATCGCAGACAGCACTGAAAGATCGTATGGTTGCAGTTCCAAAGCGCGCGATCCGGCCTCAAGAGATCGTTCAAAATCTCCGTTCTCAAAGAGTCGCGCCGCAGCTTCTTTGAAGGCGGCACCGGCTTCCGAATGAATTCCTTCTTTTAGATAACCGTTGGCGAGCTTGATGCGGATTTCGACATTTCGCGGATCGAGGTCGGCTATCTTGCGGAGAATTTCCAGCGCTTGCTTCGACTGACCGCTGCGTGTATGGGCATCGGCAACAATCAGATATTGAGCGCGTGCATCAACCACCAGTCCCTGAGCGGCATAAAGCGCCGCCAGGTTCGTGGCAACTTCGAGATCCCGCGGCTTCAGCCGATCCACCTTCTTGTACATCGCAATCGCTTTGAGCGTGAACTCACGATCGCGGTAGTACTCGGCAATGCGAAGAAAGCAGGAAACGGCCTCGTCATTCTTGCCGGCGCGCACACAAAGATCACCCAGCATATTCAGAGTAGTGAAGTCGTCGTCATCGTGTTCGACGATCTGACGGTACTCTTTTATTGCTGCGTCAATCTTCCCTTGCGACAGGAACTTCTCAGCGGCTTTTAGGACCTTAGCTTTTTCGAAAGCAATCAGGGGTATTATGTATCAATTAAACTAGCTGCGGAGTCAACTATGGCGGGTGGGCCGAGGGACTAGCCGAACCAGAAATCGCCGTTTCAAAAAAAAATTCAGCGACCATTCAGCCGCCTGAATGGTCCGGCAAGTACGCTAACACGCGAAAAAAGCAGTGTCAACGATGCGATTTTTTGCACCATGGGGTGAGTGTGCTCAGCTTCTTATTCGCAGAAAACAGGTATGCAGTCTCGCCGTTGGGAAAGCGGACCCTATCGCCGCTTTGGCGCCAGGGAATCTGCTGGGATGATAGTTCAGGGATCAGAACTACTGGACGGTAGTGATAAGAGTGGTTGTGAGTGATTCGATTGGGTGTGATGAGGTCAGTACCAACATGCGGTAGCGCGTGGGGTGTTGTGTTGAATTGAGCATAAACCCCCGAAGAACGCGGCAGCGCACGGCCCACCCGCTACCGCGAGGTGGTACTGACCTCATGCCCTTGACGCCGCATTCATTAACAGAAGGCAAACTGAATCACTACTCACTGGACCTCTTCATTGACATCCCAGCTTTATTGTCTTCCTAGGCAGGCGGGGACAGGTCCGCTTTCCCAACAGCAAAACTGCGTATCTATTGTCTGCGAATCAGAACTTGAAATTATTGACAATAGCGATGCGAGGGGGAGTTTGGTGCTTTCAAAATGACGGAGGGGCCTCGGGCGTGTGTCGCGCTGGGAGCAGGAGGGTTCTCCAGGAGGGTTCTTGCAGGAGGTTTCTTGATCGCCACTATTCGAATAAAGGACTCGCCCGTGGGCAACGCGGGTAATTTTGTAGCACTTACGGGCATGCTGCTCTTCTCCGCCTTCGCGCCTCATTCGATTGCGGCCGCCGAGATCGCGCTCGCCATCGCGACGATTGGCTGGATCGTGAGCGCGTTAGCCAGGAAAAGCACCGGATTTCAGCGATCGAAGCTGGACCTGCCTGTCTGGCTGTTCATTTTGTGGACAATCGCCTCCGCGGTTTTTTCCGAAGAGCCTTCGATCAGTCTTGCGAAACTCCAATCGGTCTGCGTTTTTCTAGTCTTCTATCTGACTCAAGCAGTAGTTCAGAGACGAACCGCGATCGTCCTCGTCGCGGTGATGATCCTTTCGGGTGTTACCGGTTCGCTCTTCAGCGTCTACGATCTGCTGCGAGGTCGCGGTGTGGTCGTCGAGTCCCTCGTTCCCGATAGCCCGTTTCACAAAGCAGAGGTTCGGCGCGGTGACGCAGTCTGGCGCGTTGGACGCACGCGGGTTTTTTCCAGGGAAGATATCGACGAAGTAATCAAGACTGCTGAGCCGGGAACGTCACTGCGCGTTAGCCTGTTCACAAGAGGCGAGCACGCCGAGCGCGCGGGGTTCCTGGTTACGCCTGAGCTCAAGGCCAGCAGCGCGCCATCGGGAATATTAGGCTCACAAAGAAGCCACCGTTTCCGCGCGTCCGGCTGGACCGGGCATTACGCTACATTTGCTGAAGTGCTGCAGGTCCTGGCCCAGCTTGCACTCGGTCTCGTCTTTGCAAACTTTCTGAATCACGGCGCCAATCTAAGATTCAAGCTTGCGGCGACGGCGGCAGTAGTGCTGGGTATTGGTATCGGACTTACGGCAATGCGAACTTTGCTGGTCGCGTTGGCCACCGGAGCCGCCGTCGTAGCATTACGCGCAGCGCGTGGCAGTTCCAGGATCTTTGTCGCCGCCGGAATTGCCGCGGTGCTGGGTTTTGGCGCACTGGTGATATCGCAGACGCGCGCCGCAAATGCGTTGTCGCTCGGTGATGACAGCTCTTCGTTACGAGCGCAGGTTGCGAGGGCGGGACTAAAGCGAATTCCACTGCACCCGGTTTTTGGTCATGGTATGGATGCCGTCAAACGTCATTGGACCGAATGGGGTTTCCCCGGCACCGATCTCATTCATCTGCATTCCACGCCGCTACAGATTGCGTTTGATCGTGGACTGCCCGGTCTGCTGTTGTGGCTGTGGCTAATCCTGACGTGTTGGCAGGTTGCGAGCCGTGCTGAGAAACTTTCTCGCGATTCGGGTGACTCAAACAGGCACGGAGTACTTCTCGGGGCTACCGGAGCGTTGGTCGGGTTCTTCGTGAGTTCGTTGTTTAATTACAACTGGGGCGATGGAGAAGTAGCGTTGGTGTTCTGGTGGCTGATGGGGGTTGTCCTGGTGTTGAGTAGAGTAGTGGATGCTGATACTGCCACTACGCCGCCGCCCAAAATTGCACTTGATTGAAAATTTGCAGGTTGGGAAGGTGGGTAAGCGAGGCGCATCCCCGCTCCAGCTTAGCGTTGCTGACAGTGATTTCAATTTTGCAGCAAGAGTACGCGCTACGCTCGTCGTGATCCAGTTTGCTCGTGAGCGATTCGATTGAGTGTCATGAGGTCAGTACCACCTCGCGGTAGCGGGTGAAATGATGTGTTGAATCGAGCATAAAACCTCGAAGAACGCTTTAGTTGCGCCCCACCCGCTACCGCAAGGTGGTACCGACCTCATGAGCTCGACGCCGCATTCATTTACAGAGACTCAAACTGCATCACTACCTGTTTGAACATGCTCCATTAGTGTCCTGCCGAGAATGAAAGGGCCGGTCTGTGGGGCGAAGCAATGAACTCAGTACCATCGTGCGGTAGCGGGTAGCAATCAGAACCGTGGAGCGGTAGCGACCGGGTCTTCGCGCGAGACCAAACCTGGAGATAAACATCTGTCAAATTGTCGTCGCGAAGAGGCTTCTTTGAAATGGATCCGGTCGCTACCGCTCAACGGTTCTGATTGGCGTCGCTCCTCGCTCCACGGTTTCTGATCTCGCTTTCGGCGGCTAGCCGCAGAGCCGTCGCAGACAACCCCAAAAAGGTCTTTGCCCGAGTCCTTCCGGATGTACCGCAAGCGCACGGATTAACCACTTCGCGGCATCGCCTTTCTGTCCCGCCTCACTGGCGCTGTAAGAAAGGCGTAGAAACCGAGTCGCCCGGCACCAACGCTGATCCGCGCCGTGAAGTTTTGCTTCGTAACGCAAGGCAACTTTGTCGAACTCTTCGATGAACCGCTCGTCGTCCGCCACTGTCTTACTCGCCTGATGAAGTCGGTACTTCGCAAACTCCCTGGGAATGTATTCGCACTTGTGGCCCTCAAGCAGCAAACGAATATAGAAATCGTGATCGAAGACATAGTTCAAAGATTCGTCAAAGCCGGACGCCAATAGTTCCCGTTTCCAAAAGTGTCCAGGCTGCGGCGCCTTGTATGCCCACGAAAGACATTGGGCTGCTGACTTCGGAACAACGGTCTCGATCTTCTCAGTCGGATACCCCTCGCCGAAGAGGCTCGTATCTCCACACACCCAATTGTGCTGCGGATGCTTCTCAAAAAGCTGAGCCACCGTCGCGAAAGTGCCGGGCAGGTAAACGTCATCACTGTTGATGAAGGCCACCACTTCTCCCGAGACACGTGCCAACCCCTTGTTTATTGCATGCACCTGACCGCGATCTTTTTCGCTCACCCAATAGGCCAGTTGGTCTGCATACTTCTTGATGACCGCCACACTATCGTCAGTGCTGCCGCCATCAATAACGATGTATTCGAGTGGCTGATAGTTTTGATCGAGAACGGAACGGATTGTCTCTTCAAGGAAGGCCGCCTGGTTAAAAGAAGGAGTGACGATACTGAACTTTAACGGCATGTTGAAATCGGCCTAAATTCTCTCAAACAATGACGAAGCGCGCCTGCTCTTCGGTGGGAGCGCGGGCGGCCCCCCCCCCCACGCCCATTAATGCCACCAAACAAAAAAGTACAACATAAACCACCTGGAGGCGCCGTTAGAATCGGGGGCGGGCCCCCCCCC
>JANNON010000081.1:0-1787 GCA_031399105.1 Blastocatellia bacterium
AGCGCCAAAGCACGCTACCCTGGGCTGGAGGCCACAACACCTTCGGTGTAAAAAGGGAGACTTTCTCGACAGCGAACGTCCCGGATTACCAACATTGCTATGATATATTGCGAATCGAACCCGAATGTCAGAGTCCCTCTCCATTATCGTTCCCGCTTACAACGAGGCTGAGCGGCTTGGCAAATCGCTGCGTACAATACTCGACTACCTGCTCGCAAACTATCCAAACGCCGAGCTGATCGTCGTGGATGATGGCTCGACTGACGATACGGCAAACAGCGCGCGCGAAGTGCTGGCCAACTCGGCAACAGTCCACACGTCAGTAATCAGCTACCAAAAAAATCTCGGTAAAGGACGCGCGGTCCGGCTTGGACTGCAGGCGTCGCGTGGCGAAATCGCGTTGTTCTCCGACGCGGATTTGTCGACGCCTATCACCGAAACGCCGAAACTCGTGGAGCCCATCGTGGATGGGAACTACGATCTGACGTTCGGCTCGCGTGCGCTCAATCGCGAGTTGATTGGCGTGCACCAACCCTGGCGGCGTGAGCAAGGCGGACGAGTTTTTAATCTGGCAGTCAGAATCGCCACCGGTCTGCCCTTCTGGGACACACAATGTGGCTTCAAGGCATTTCGAATGCGAGTGTGTCGCCCGCTAATCGAGGGTGCGACGATTGACCGGTTTGGTTTTGACGTGGAACTCATATACCTGGCCCATCGCGCCGGGCTTCGTCTGAAAGAGATCCCGGTGCATTGGGACCACTATGAGGGGAGCAAGGTGAACGTGCTCAGGGACAGTTACCGGATGCTGGGCGAGGTGGGATTGATTCGGCAACAGGCACGCCGCGGTGTGTATGACCAGGCCATCAGGGCGACGCATGAGTTACAGCATTAATAGTGGTATCGTTACGTTGCCGGATGGTGACTAAGAAATGGCTGCTCGACTCAACGTAAATATCGATCACGTTGCTACGGTGCGACAGGCGCGTCGTGCGCCGGAGCCAAGCGTTATTGCGGCAGCCATGCTTTGCGAACAAGCGGGCGCTGACGGAATTACGGTGCATCTGCGCGGGGACCGGCGACATATTCAGGACAAGGATGTGCGATTGCTGAGAGAGAGCATTGCCACATATTTGAATCTGGAGATGGCCGCGACTGAAGAGATGTTAGGCGTTGCGCTTGAGGCGCGGCCCGATGCCGTGACGCTTGTAGCTGAGAACCCTAACGAGATCACGACTGAGGGTGGTCTGAACGCAAAAGAGAATATAGCGATTGTGCGAGCGACTGTGGGCAAGTTGCGCCAGGCAGATATTCTTACCAGCCTGTTCATCGATCCGGATCCGGAACAGATCGAAGTCGCGCACTCGGTAGGGGCTCAGCAAATCGAATTGTGTACGGCTGTTTATTGTGAGGCCACACTCGGTGCCGGCGGAGTACACGGTGAAGGAGCGCTGAAAGCAAAGAGCGAGTTGCGCAGACTGCGCGAAGCAGCAGGATTGGCGGCGCAATATGGACTGCACGTAGCCGCGGGCCACGGCTTAACTTATCGCAATGTCGGCGCTGTTTCAGAGATTACCGAGATCACCGAATTCAACATCGGCCACAACATCATATCGCGCGCGATATTTATCGGACTTGAGAGAGCGGTGAGCGAGATGCGCGAGGCGATCAGATTGGGCCAGTCAGAACCGTAGAGCAACCTGCTTGTTCCACCAGGTCCGGGCGTTTTCAACCACTCAGATCAAATCAACCTCTCAAGTTTGAAAGACTCACTGTCAGGAAGGCGGACC
>JANNON010000142.1:0-2956 GCA_031399105.1 Blastocatellia bacterium
GGCGCACCAACGCGCTCTTCGGGGTTTTATGCTCGATTCAACATAGCAGCCCACCCGCTACCGCGAGGTGGTACTGACCTCATGACACCGGATCGAATCGCGAACAAGCAAACTGCCTCACTACGCAGGTCAAATCGCGCATGGCCTGTCGAGCGTCCGGCGTATAAGATTTAGCGCATGCAGCTTCCAGTGAATCCACCGATCCTGCCAATGCTCGCCAAGCGAGTCGGCGAACTGCCCACCGCGGGCGAATGGATCTTCGAACCGAAGTGGGATGGCTTTCGTGCGCTAATCTTTCGCGATGGGGACGAAGTGATGATCCAGAGCCGCGACGAAAAGCCACTCAACCGCTATTTTCCCGAACTACTCGAGCCGCTGCGGGCCCAACTGCCAAAACGTTGTGTGCTTGACGGCGAGGTCGTTATCGCCAGAAACGGCGCGCTTGACTTCGACGCGCTTCAGCTTCGCCTTCATCCTGCCGAGTCACGCGTCAAACTTCTTGCAAAGGAGATTCCCGCAGCGATCGTCTTCTTCGACCTGCTTTCCGACGGCAAGCGAGATCTGCGCGGAGTGCCGTTCCAGGAACGCCGGCGAATGTTGGAAAAGTTGCTTTCATCAGCAGCGCCTCCGTTGCACCTGACACCGGCAACCAGGGAAATTTCATTAGCCGCAGATTGGTTTCGTCGCTTCGAAGGCGCTGGTCTCGACGGCGTTATTGCAAAGCCAACCGCGGGAACATACGAGCCAAACAAGCGCGTCATGCTCAAGGTCAAACATGAACGCGAATGCGATTGCGTCGTAGCAGGTTTTCGCTGGCATAAGAAAGGCAACGGCAACCGCGTCGGTTCCCTTCTCCTCGGACTGTTTGACGATCAAGGCATGTTGCATCACGTTGGAGTGTGCGCGAGCTTTACGGATAGGAAGCGTGAAGAGTTGGTCGAGTTTCTCGGACCATATCGGAAGAACGCGCTCGTCAATCACCCATGGAAGGAATGGGCGACTGCCGATGGTGCCCGCATCCCCGGTGGACAGAGTCGTTGGAGCGCGGGCAAAGATATGTCCTGGGAGCCGCTGCGTCCCGAGTTAGTAGTCCAGGTGGCTTACGATCACATGCAAGGCAGTCGCTTCCGTCATACGGCTCAGTTTCGCAGATGGCGTACTGATAAAAAACCGAGCGATTGTACCTTCGCGCAGCTCGAAGTGGTCCCGCCGCATGAGGTGGAAGAGATTTTTGGGAGTGGGTGAGGACGTGACGAGTCGGCAAAGACCGATTTTCCATTGATCATTTGCCAGTGAACATTTGCCATTTGTGACAAGCGACAAGCGACATTTCAGAGCCTTTTGAGTTTGATCCTCGAGTCCCGAGTTTGGATTTCGAAGTTGCAATTCACGAGTCCTTTCCGAAATGGCAAATGATCAATGGAAAATGATCAATGGGAAATCGGTCTTTTGCTGACTTTTCACTTGTCACTTGTCACTCGTCACTTGTCACTTCCGCCTTCTCAACTCGCGCCATGCTCGCGTCGGGTCCTCATCCGGATCGGGAGTCTCCTGCGGCGGCCGTAATGCCTCGGGAACTTTTCGCAAGTTCACCCGAATGCGCGTCCACGTCGATGACCTCCCGCGCATCGCATCAACTAAAACGTCATCCACGGCGAGCAACTCAGCGACCGCTGGGTGTTTTTGCCTCCATCTTTCCAGTCCAGCCATCGCCGCTTCCTTGTTCGGCGAGTTAGCAATTACCAACAAGGGCATCCTCGTTCGCGGTCTCTTCTCCGCCGGTTTCTTCGCTGTTGAACGTGCGCGCGAAGGAGCTACACGAGTTCCCTCCCCTGCCATCTTCCGAAAGTGTGGTGGCCAGGGGGCATCGCCCAGCCCAGCAGATTCATCCCTGTCGGCAAGTTCGAGCAACATCTCTAACGAACCCGGTTCCGCGTCCATGTTTGCGTGTGGATCGCCAAGCTCGGCAAAACGTTTCGGCACGGTCAGGACGGTGAAGTCAGCCGGATTACAGTCGGCAACTTCGTCCCAGTTAAGCGGCGTAGACACGCGCGCGTCGGGAAGCGGTCGCACGGAATAGGCGGAGCAAGTTGTGCGGTCCTTCGCGTTCTGGTTGTAGTCGAGAAACACGCCGTGACGCTCTTCCTTCCACCACTTCGAACTCGCGAGCTCCGGCACGCGTCGCTCAACCTCACGTGACAGAGCGACTGCCGCTCGTCGCACTTCACTGAAAGTCCACCGCGGGTTAATTCGGACGTTGACGTGCATGCCGCGTGAACCGCTGGTCTTGGGCCAACCGCGCAACCCCATCTCTTCCAACAAGGCCTTTACCGCAAGAGCCACCTTGCGAACATCTTCAAACTCAACACCCGGACCGGGATCGAGATCGACGCGCAGCTCATCAGGGTGTTCGAGATCGGCTGAGCGCACAGGATGTGGATGCAATTCAATGCAACCGAGATTCACGATCCAGGCAAGGCCCGCAGCATCATCCACCACGACCTCTTCAGCCTTTCGCCCGGAAGGAAAGGAGAGAGTGACCGTGCGCAACCATTCAGGCCGATTGGTGGGCGCGCGTTTCTGATAGAAAGCCTGGCCTTCAGCGCCGTCCACAAACCGTTTGAGGACAATTGGACGATCGCGTATTCCCGCAATCGCGCCCGCGGAGATAGCGAGATAGTAACGAACAAGATCGAGTTTGGTGAGTTTGGTTTTTGTGGAGAAGTAAGGTTTGTCTGGATGAGTGATGCGGACCTCGCGTCCGTCGATTGATAAGACTTCGGCTGCGGCGTCGTCCTGCATGAAAACAGGCTAACACTCTCGTTCCTCTCCATGAAGTCTTGCGGAGAAGTCTTGCAGAGGGCGAAGCCTTTGGAGTGCGCCGACTTGTCGGCGCTTTGGCTTGCTTCGTTTGAGTCTTCCTTGTTGGAGCGAATACTAAAAAAGCGCCGACAAG
>JANNON010000159.1:0-1551 GCA_031399105.1 Blastocatellia bacterium
TGATGAAGCATGTCGGACATTGATGAGCTATATTGTTACCCGAATGATGGACTTTTGGCATTCCTGACATTCGCTGGGAGGCGGACCGGCCTTCACGTTGCAATGCGATCCACTCCTTCACTCGCAAACCGCTTTGCTGCTCTGGAACCTTGCCGGCATAACAACGCCAGTTCCATCGTCCGTCCTAGTGTCAGCGCCAAACGTCGCGCCCCGGCTTCCAGGTCGCCAGTCTTTCTTGCCCGTGTCAACCAACTATCCGCATGACCTAACGCCTGTTGCACCACGTTCGCGAGTTCTCCTTCGGCATTAGCGACGCAACGTCCCGCCTCCTGCTTCAGCACTTGGAGAGCCTGATCGTCTGTTCCCAAAGCTTTGAGTGCATCGAGCGCGAGAACGTTTGTGGTTCCCTCCCAAATCGGCAACACCTGCGCATCTCTAAGTAGCATGGGAAGACCAGTGTCTTCCACGTAGCCGGCACCGCCAAATGCTTCCAGGGCTTCGCTGGTAACTGCTACAGCTTGTTTGGCGGTGGTCAGTTTCATCAAAGGAGT
This sequence comes from Blastocatellia bacterium, assembly GCA_031399105.1. Taxonomy (GTDB): domain Bacteria; phylum Acidobacteriota; class Blastocatellia; order Pyrinomonadales; family Pyrinomonadaceae; genus PSRF01. Next base: position 552 of record JANNON010000159.1, read on the forward strand.
AAGAAGTCGTAGCAGCAGCGATTGATCGTCACTGATTTCATTGGTCTCGACCCGACCGGTCAGCTCAGCGACATAGAAGGCGAATTGAAACGCCCCTTCTGTTTCCGCTTGCATGCCTTCCAGCGTATCAACGTGTAGCGGCTTTTCCGCCAACGGGGCACCGAATGCCACCCGCTTTTGCGAGTAGTCGAGCGCTAGCGCAAGGCTGCGTCGCATCAATGCAGCGGCGCTGATTCCATTCCAAAGCCGAGTGATGCTCAGCAGCGGCGTGATGTTCTTGACGCCGTCAGTGGTTCCTTTGACGAGCCGCGCCGGCGCTCCTTCGAGCGTCAGTTCAGCGGTGGGCACCTTGCGCGTGCCGAGTTTGTCTTTGAGCCGTTCAATCCGAATGTTCTGTAACCGGCCTTGCGCGTCGCGCAGCTCGAGATAGAAAAGGGCGAGCCCGCGCCCACCCGGTGGATTGCCTTCCGGCCGCGCCAGCGTCAACGCAATTTGCGAAGTAGTGGCTGAGGTAAACCACTTTCTGCCAAACAACCGCCAGTGCTGAGTGTCGGTCGCGGAAAGTTTGGGACCTTCAGGCTTGGCAATCGTTCTCGAAAGTCCGACATCCGAACCGCCGGTGAGTTCAGTCATCCATTGTCCGCTGGTCCATAACTCAGCCGGGTTGCGACTGGTGAGATGCGGTACGGCGCGATCAATCAGCTCTCGGTTGCCTGAGTTAAGCAGTGTCCGTGCAGCGCCGTCGGTCATCGCCAGTGGGCAACTGTAAATGTCCGTCGAGGGAGTGAAGAGATATGCGAGAGCGCACTGATGCACTCGGGAAAATCGGCCGTGCTTCTGTTCATAAGCCGTTGCTACCAGACCGTGCTCAGCTGCGATCGTTTCGGCCGCGTGCCAGAGAGGCGTGACCTCGATCTGGTCGATTCGATTTCCCCAGGCATCCCAGCGCGTGAGCCGGGGTTCGTTCAGCCGGTCCAAGAGCTGCATCCGATAGAGCTCA
>JANNON010000162.1:0-3087 GCA_031399105.1 Blastocatellia bacterium
CAACGTGGAATCGTTTTCCAGGGTTAGCGTTTCCATCTGCACTTCACGTGGCGCAGCGGGGCCGCTGGCGAGCGCGGCACCCAGTAGTAGCGGCTTGCGTCTTCGCCCTTCTCCGCGTGGCGTTGACCGCGCAACCAGAAAACGTTGGCCAGCAGAAAAAAGAAGAGCAGGAAGGTGTCTTCCTTGGCGATGCGATTGAATCCGATTGCGTTTGGTTCAAATGCCCATAACGCGGCGGCAATCAATCCTACTTCCGCGCCAAACAGTTCTGTGGCCAGGAAATAGATCAGAATTACGGTGAGCGCGCCAAAGATTGCGCTTGGCAAACGCAAAGCGGTCTCCGGCGCAATTTGCCAGGACGGATTGTTCGCCGCAAGGGAGGTTCGATTCCAAGCATCAGCAGCAACGCTGCTAACGGTCTGGAGCGCTTTCATCAAAAACGGGTGTTCGCCGTTGGCGGCGGTCAAGCCGTTCTGTCGATAATCTCCGACCGCTTGCAGCTTGTTCAGTTCGTCTTCGCTCAGGCCCTCAGCACTGAGGCCGCTGGCGCGAAAACTGAATCCCAGCAGAACAAGTACCGTGAGCGCCGCAACAACCAACGTGCGATTGAGTGAGACTATTCCACGATCGGTGAAAAACTCGGGTCTGAAACCCGCTGTGATGAATGATTCGGCTCTTACCGCCAAGTGATCCGTACCTTCCTACCTTCAATAATGGCTCTCGTACAAAAGGCGAAAGGTTAGCGCGGATTGTTGAATGACTGCAACTTTAGGGTTTGTTCGCTAATGCCCGGTACTGACTGCGACCATCAAAAACCGCTTGAAACTGATTGCCAAATCGGCGATATTTTTAGCGTTCACTGATTAAGCTGTTTCCCCCCCACGGGAGATTGAGTGCATTCAAGAAGCGGTCACCAGAATTAGATCTGATGAGCCCAAGCATTTCTCTACAACCAAAAAGGAAATCAAGCCATGGCAGAACCCCAGGAACATCTCCACTCCGGAACAAACGCCCCCGCGTTTCGCATCGATGAGAAGCTGCACCAGATTCTTTACAAATCTGAAGCACATCCCAGGCTCGAGCCACAGCCCGAGGAAGTATTACCAGAACCTGTTTACCCGCAACAGCCGAACCCCGTCGAAATGACTAAGCGGGAATATCAGAAAATGAATGCGATTCGCACCTGGAAGACGTGGGGCGCGCCGTATTTCAAATCTCGCTGGCACTCAACCGAGTTGCGGCCCATCATTCCGTATCTGTTTACGGAATGGAAATGTAATCTCGACTGTCACTATTGTTGGTCCTACAACAACGCGGTGAAGGGTATGACCGAGGACGTCGCCAAGCGTTCTATTGATTGGCTGCATTCAATCGGCGCCCGCGTGCTTGCGTTGATGGGCGGCGAGCCTTTGTTGAGACCAAAGTTCATTCACAAGATCGTCGACTACAGCGCGAAGAACAACATCTTCGTTTACCTGCCGACGAACGGGCGCTTGATGAAGCCCGACGTGATCGATCGGCTTGGTGATGCCGGCGTTGCGACCGTGAATCTCGCGGTGGATTCCGTGAAGGACAGAAAGTCGCTGCCGAAAGCGTTGGAGCCGATCCGCGCTAACTTCGATTACCTCGTGAAGCGACAGCATTACTACGGCTACTCAGTCATGTTCAATATCAACATCTGCCATAACAACATGGATGATGTGAAAGAACTGACCGAGATCGCGCACGACAGCGGCATCGCGACCGACTATCACATCAACGAGACGCCGATGACCGAACAAACGCACTTCAAACACCTGAGCGAGAACCAGACTTATCTCACCGAGGACGACTGGCCCAAAGTTGACGCACTGCTCGATTACCTAAACGACAAACGCGTCAACGAAGGCTACAAGATGGTGAATCCGGTTCAGCACATGGAAGACATGAAAATGCTGATGCGCGGGAGAGTGCCACCCTGGCAATGTCGCGCCGGTCAGAATTCGCTGATCATCAGAACGGATGGATCGCTGGCGCCGTGTTTCCCGATGTACTCAGCCACGCACAATTGGGGCACGGTCGGAAACCATAACTTTGATGCGAAGCAACTCGATGAGATGAAGCAGGAATGTACGAAGCATTGTTTGTCGACCTGCAACTACATTCTTGGCTACTGCTACGACAACCTGCGCGTCATCACGTGGGGATTGAAGCAGGCGCTGCATGGATTCAAGGGAGCGAGCGGCAGCTTCTAATTCAGCTGCTGGATCTCAGATGCTGGATGTTGGTAGTGAAACTAACATCCACCATCGAACCTCTAACCTCTATTGGAATTGTCCACCGCGTAGAGTGAAAATCCCTATCGCGACGTTTATGCCGATGCCAATCGCCACCGCAGTCCAATACCTTCCTCGTGCCATGGTTCCCTGAAACCGAATCAAGGTCGCAATGCCGAGCGGCAACCAAACAAAAAGCGAAGTCAGCAATCCTGGGCCGTAGTTCCAGTCGATCGCGCTGGTGACCGTATGCGACACACCGTTAGCCATACAAGTCGCTCCGAGAATGACCAGCATCATTGAAAGAAATTTGAGCCGGCGCGCGATCAGAATTCCGAGAATCATCAACATAAACCCGACACTTTGCGAAATCAAAAATCGGGTCTGGGAAAGATGCACGCCGCGCAAGCGCAGCAGGTACTCCGAATAGCCACCACCAATCCAATACTCTTCGGCCACGTGCATCAAGTAGGTGATCGGAAATAGCCAGGCCCAGAAACCAATTGTCGTGTTTGAAAGATAAGTTTTTAGTTTGTTCATAGGCGAAGGCGCGATGCTAGCGGAAGTGTGTCTGGAACCAAAGGATTGTAGGGGCGCCTTCGCCGCATACATCGCGAGATCGGCGCTCTTGAGCAGCCCGAACAGGTCGGTACCGTGACGCGGCGCGATGGCAATTCCGATGCTGGCGTCGCTGCTGAGGCTGTGGCCGTGGCAATCGAACGGCGTTCGCAGCGCCCGGTAGACCTTCACGATCAGCGCCTCGACATCGTCGTCGGAGAGGACGTCGCGCTGCAGGATGGCGAACTCATCGCCACCGAGCCGTGCCACGAAG
>JANNON010000194.1:0-7646 GCA_031399105.1 Blastocatellia bacterium
GTTCGGATCAATGGCGGAGAAAGTCCGGTTGTAACGCTTCCGGCCGACAAATTGGTGGCCGAGGTCCCTATTCGATTTATCGAGGGGCGATGCGACGCACATGCTCTATCCGAGTCAAGTCAGCCGTTTAAGTTTTATGCAGTATTGGATCTCGGCGATGGGATCGAGCGATCGTTTGCAATGACACCAGAAATCGGTGATCAAGTCCCGATGCGACATCGGGTTGAGGCAGCCTGCGAAATTCTGGACAAGGTCGGTTTCGTCGGAGGATAACTTCGCAACGAATATCAACTGCGCATTAAACGAGCGATAGCCGACGTGGGTGGATCCCGGACCATGCGTCCCGATATCGAAGGCTGCCGCCCAGAGGGCAATTGAGGTCAACAGCGGACTCGCTGGAGCGTACGCTGCTCTCGCAGTCACAAACATTCTGGCAGGGCTGAACTGGCCGCTTGTGGAAGAGCAGAATAAACGGGCGTTGGAACTTAACCCAGGCAGCGCCGCCTCCCCTTCCGTACTTATGACGCAAACACCATCGAGTGTCATGTACTCTGGACACAAACGATCGTTTTTGCCGGATTGCCCTATTATGAAACTCTTGTAAAGGCTCCAAGTCGCTAGATTGTTTCATGTGGAAGCTGCGTTCCGTCATTTCAGGTGGTCGCGGTCGAGGATGCGATGCATGCAGCGCTCGGCGAGAGCGGCAATTGTGAATGAGGGGTTTGCGAGGCCAGTAGTCCCTTCGATCAGGGCACCGTCGACTACGTACATGCCCGGGTGGCGCTTCACCCGCCCTTCGAGGTCGCAAACTTTGCCTAGTACCGCTCCTCCGAGAGGATGTGCCGAAACGGCAGGGTTAAACGAAAGTGTCATCGAACTGTTGGCTCGATCAAGCTTCGCGAGTGTATGCCGTGCCGCAGCGAGGAAGTTTCCCAATCGAGGATCGCTCGCCGGCCAGTTCAAGCCGACGGCATCGGACATCGAGTCGTAGGAGAGCGAGCCGATTGCCGGGGGCAGACCCAGACTCGCATAGTTTGCGAAGTGCGGTGGAGCACCGAGGGCTGAGAGGGCTGCGTTCACGTGCGGCGGCAACACGATCTCGACGAAGCTTGTGGGCCCGAAAGGGTTCTCCATATCCTCCAGAATGAAGTGACCTCCGGGTCCGCCAGTACCCGCATTCGTCGGGGGCAGCAATCCGCGGATAACGGGAATGTCGCCGTTCGCGGCCCAGTGCCGTCCGACATGTTCGTTTAGTGCAGGGAGCGCCCTTGTAGCTTTCGCGCGAACCAAAAGACTGGTGGTGCCGATCGATCCCGCGCCCAAGAACAGGTATTTACACACGATCCGCCTCGGTGCAGCCACAACCTCACCGTCGTCTCCTATTCGAAAGACTGTTAGGACGTAACGGCCGCCCGCCCCTCGTTCGATGGCGACCACGTTATGCAAAGGCAGAATCTCGACATGGCCGGAGGCCTCGGCCATTTGAAGATAATTTCGATCCAGACTTCTAGTTGCGCCACTATTGAGGCCGTAGGACGATTGCCCCGCGATCGCTGACGGCACGCGACGGCCCGCAATCTCGTCGCGAACGATGTCCCAGTCGATGGCTAGATCGACTGGTCGGGTGGAAAATCCCGCTCTAGTGGCCTGGTTAAAGCTTACTCTGCTGGAAAGGTAGTAGTCCGTTGCTAATATGTCTCCAGGAATGGGCGCCGAACAAATTATCTCCTTGACCCGCGGGTAATACACCTCCTCCATCTCGTCGAAGTTTATTTCCGGCGGAAAAAGACGTTCGAATAACTCACGACGCGGCTTCACGATGATCGCATTGAAGACGAGTGAGCCGCCGCCTACACCCGCTCCGGCTCCGATGTAGATGCCGTTACCCTCGACCACCTCCAGGACCCCTACGTAACGGTCAATAGGTTTCTCAAGTTGGGGAAGCCCGAGGGCTGCTTCGCCCGTCCGATCCCTGAGCCAGTACGCGCGCCCGTCAGGATTTTCAAAGGTGGCGAAGGTGTTGCCGTCGTCCCGAATGGGCCAGCGCCGTCCCCTCTCGAGCACCACCGTGTCGATACCGGCCTGGCCGAGCCTGAGTGCTGCCGCCGAGGCCCCAAAACCGCTGCCGATGACCACGGCCGGCACGAAATCAGAATGTGGTGCTAAAGCTCGAACACCGCTGGCAAGGATCCCGGCGCCGGCCGCCGCAAAAGCTCCGCTTATCAGAAAGTCGCGCCTAGAAGTCTGCGTCGAGAACCGGTTCGCATTGGGCCCACGAGTGTGATAATTATGCTTCATATATTCCTCCTTTTTGTCCACCCAATTACACGAATCGGAGCTGGCCGAAGCAGGTCTATCTCTCGCTGACTCAAGGCGTTTAGCGAGGCGACAGAATTCGAATTCCACCACCTGGAATAGGAGCTTTGACCAATGGCCCACTACCGCACAGCGGCCACTGAGAGCGTACTATCATCGAACGTAAGCCGCCTAACCTCGCTCCCGTCCGCATTCATTACAAAAATGTTTTCGAAAAGGTTCGTTTCCGGCCGGAAAGACGAAAAGTAAATTTGCTGCCCGTTGCGACTCCAAACCGGCGCCCGGCTGCAGAATTGATTATTCGGAATTCCATCCGGTTTGAGTGTCAAATTGGTCGGAACCTCCTCGTCAAGTCCCATGACGTAGACGGAACAGTAGCCATCCCGCATACTCATGAATGCGATTTGTTGGCCGTTAGGCGACCACGAAGCCATCTGATCGGTTGCTGGATGATCGGTTAGTTGGGCAGTGACCGTCCCATCGAGCTCGATCAGATAGATGTCCCCATCCCGGGCGATAGAGAGCCGCTTTCCGTTTGGTGACCACTCGGGAAATGTGGCCGGGTAATCAGTAACGCGGGTCCTATTGTGACCGTCCTCGTCGATCAGGAAGGTCTCGACATTTCCGTTCACGTTTGACTGAAATGCGATCTGCCTCCCATTTGGTGACCATCGTGGCCATGACTCACCGGCGGCGTTGAAGGTCAACTGCCTCACCTTGCCGCCGTCGGCGTCCATCACGAAGATTTCAAGATCACCTTCAGGGTTTGTATCGGTGATTCGTGAACTGGCCCAGACTATTTGCCGTCCGTCTGGTGAAATGTCCGGTTGTTGGTCTGTGCGATCGTTAAACGTTATGCGAGTTTGGTCCGTTCCGTCCTGGTTCATTACGAAGACCTCAGTCTGCCGGATTCCGCTCATGGTGCGGGGGCTGTTGCTGTGAAACGCAACGCTGTGAGGCGGACCTTTCTCGTCATCATTGGATGTCGTTAAACCTAACTTCGAATCCGCACGTGTGATCTGGATCACGCAGGAGAGCGCAGCGAACAGTACTGTTGCAAGAAGTGAAATGGTCAATTTTTTGGTTAGTCTTTTCATTATTTTCTCCTTTAGCTTTTCTATCTTGGAGTCCTTTCAAACGATGGCTACGCTGCTTTGTGTCAGGCACCGTATGTGCTGGCAGCCTGGCGTCTAAATAGCTATTTGGTTCATCGACATCGGACCATTTTTCTATCATCCGGTCTTGATTGTTGTGCTCGGGCGGCGCATTTCTGTGCTACCCTATCTGCTATCGCGAGAACCAATTGAAAATTGGCGGATGCCTATGGAAATATTTTGGCAATCGTTTGCCGAAGATTTCTCAAACTCGCGTCGCACTTTCATAAGCGATGAACGACCACGCAGAGCTACCGATCACTCAAATGCTTCTGGATTGGAGCGGGGGCGACAAGGCGGCGCTCGAGCGAGTGATGCCAATCGTTCATGGCGAATTGCACCGCCTGGCCCATCGCTATATGAATCGCGAGCGCCCGGGCCACACGCTTCAGACTTCCGCGTTGGTCAATGAGGCTTATTTGCGACTTGTCGACCAAAGGAATGTTAAGTGGAACAGCCGAGCGCATTTTTTTGCCATTGCGGCGCAGATGATGCGGCGCATTCTGGTTGACTACGCCCGCAGCCATTTATATGCAAAACGCGGTGCTGGCGCCGTGCATGTGTCCCTTACTAATGCGGACCTGGTGTCGAATCAAGCAACAGCCGAAGTAATCGCCCTCGATGAAGCCCTCACGCGACTTTTATCGATCGACCCGCAACAAGCCCGCGTGGTCGAGCTTAGATTTTTTGGTGGGCTGACGATCAAAGAGACGGCCGAGGCAATGGGTATTTCGGTCGACATGGTCAAGCGCGAATGGAGCACGGCCAAAGCGTGGCTTTATCGCGAGATAAAAACCAGTGGCAATGAAACCCTCTGAACGCTGGCAAGAGGTGAAGGAGATTCTCTTTCAGGCTCTAGAAATGGAGGCCGCTGAACGGCCCTCATTCCTCGACCAGAAGTGCGGAGACGATGCGGAGCTGCGGCAGGAAATTGAATCTCTGATCATCGCGCACAGTAGGGCTGCTGGGCGATTCGAATCGCCCGCGGTGGCAGTCATGGCGGCAGTCCTCTCTGATGAGGGGACACGCGAAATTGTCGGAAGGCAATTTGGACACTACCAAGTCATTGAAAAGCTCGGTGCCGGCGGGATGGGCGAAGTTTTTTTGGCCGAAGACCCTACGCTCTCGCGAAAGGTCGCACTAAAGCTGTTGCCCTCTTCCTTCACGCAGGACAGTGAACGCTTGCGGCGGTTTGAGCAAGAGGCCCGTGCCGCTTCCGCATTGAACCATCCGAATATTCTTACCATACATGAGATTGGGCATGCAGACTCCGTACGTTACATCGCCACCGAGTTTGTCGACGGCGAAACGCTTCGCAAACGGATCAACCGCGGCCCACTGAAGGTCACGGAAGCTCTTGAAATCGCAGTGCAAATCGCAGGTGCTCTGGAGGCAGCACACGCGGCGGGCATAATACACCGCGACGTAAAGCCTGAAAACATCATGCTTCGCCACGACGGCATTGTGAAAGTTGTTGACTTCGGTCTCGCAAAGCCGGTCGCCCGGCCGGCCAGTGATTCGGGAGCCCCGACGGCGGTCAACACTGCGGCAGGCATAATCATTGGAACCGCTCGCTATATGTCCCCGGAACAAGCGCGGGGACTGGAATTGGACCCGCGCACGGACATCTTCAGCTTGGGGGTGGTGATCTACGAGATGCTGGGAGGCCGAGCGCCGTTCGAAGGCGAAACGCTAAGCGACGTGATCGTCTCATTGTTGGAAAAAGAGCCTACCTCACTCAAGCTCTGCGTGCCCGAGGTGCCACCTGAATTGGAGGGTTTCGTTACAAGAGCGCTGGCTAAGGACCGGACGCGTCGCTATCAAGCCGTCGAGGATTTAGCTCTCGACTTAAAGAGTCTGAGGCAGGAAGTGGAATTTCAAACCAGACTCGCCAACATCAAAAGGGCTGGACCAGGCGGCGAGATTGGTGGGCTCATGTCCCGCTCTCCTCGCCAGACGGTCGGGCGAGAGGAAGAGCGGGCCGCACTGCGCTCCGGCCTCGAGTCGGCAGCCGCTGGGCGAGGCCTGATCATTTGCGTTTCGGGCGAGCCGGGAATTGGGAAAACTACCCTGGTTGAAGACTTCCTGGCCGAGACGGGCGGGGTGCATCGATGCACCATCGCGCGCGGCCGATCCTCTGAACGGCTTGCCGGGACTGAGGCCTACCTGCCGCTGCTGGAAGCACTCGAAAGTTTGCTGCAGAACTATGGCCAGGCAATAGCGCGGCAGCGGATGAAGCAAATTGCGCCGACCTGGTACGCGCGACTTGTCCCGGTGACGGGCGAAGGTGAAGGCGCGACACAGTTGTCGGATGAGATCAGGGCGGCGTCACAGGAGCGCATCAAGCGTGAACTCGCCGCCCTCCTGCAGGAGATCTCGAGTCCACTTCCTCTGGTGATGTTCCTGGATGATCTGCATTGGGCGGACGTTTCGACGGTCGATCTGCTCAACTTTCTGGCGGGAAGATTCGAGGCGCTAGGTGTCCTAGTTATAGTCACCTACCGGACGTCCGATATGCTACTGCTGAAACACCCTTTTCTGCAGATCAAACCGGATCTGCAGGCGCGGGGAGTTTGCCGCGAGCTGGCACTCGGATTTCTCACCGAGGCGGAGGTGGCAGAGTACTTGAATCTCGAGTTTCCCGCTCATAATTTCCCCGTAGAGTTTCCACATTTGATCCACTCGAAGACTGAGGGCAGCCCGCTGTTCATGGTCGACCTCGTTCGTTATCTGCGTGACCGTAATGTAATCGAGCAAGCGGATGTGGGTTCGGTTCTTGCGGGGGTGTTGCCAGAGATCGAGCAGGAGCTACCCGAGTCGGTACGCGGGATGATCGAGCGCAAAATTGCTCAGCTGAGCGAAGAGGACCGGAGACTGCTGGTCGCGGCGAGCGTACAGGGCATCGAGTTCGACTCGACGATCGTCGCGCAGGTGCTGCATCTTGAAACGGACGAGGTCGAAGAAAGGCTGGAAAGGTTGGAACGCGTGTATGCATTTGTGCGGCTGGTAGGTGAACGGGAGTTTCCTGGCCGGGCGCTTTCGTTGCGATACGGGTTCGTCCATGGCCTCTATCAGAACGCGCTTTACTACTCGCTGCGGGCCACACGGGTCTTGAGTCTCAACAGGCAAACAGCACTGGCGGTGGAAGGCCTGCATGGCGAACTGCGGGCGAGTGTTGCCGTTGAACTGGCGACACTTTGGGAAGGTGCACGGGAGTACGCGCGGGCGGCGGAGTATTTCCTGCTTGGGGCACAACAGGCAGGTCAGGTCTTCGCAACTCGAGAAGCAGCCGGGCTCGCACGGAGTGGTTTGCGAATGATTGAAATGCTGCCCGACAGTCGCGAACGACGCGAGCGTGAGCTTTCGCTGCGGTTTGTGCTGGGAAATGCCGTGGCCGCAACCGAGGGCTACGCCGCCCCGGAGGTAGAAGATTCCTTCGCGCGCGCGCGCGAACTGGTACAGGATTTAGGTGAGACGCGGCAGTTGCTGCCGGCGATGTGGGGGCTGTTGACGTTTGATGCCACAAGGGGGCAGGAACGGAAGGCACTGGAGTACAGTAATCAGTTCCTTCGCCTGTCGGAGCGTCTTCAAGATCCCGCCGTTGTGGTCGGGCATAACAATGTAGGCGTGCTCTCTTGCTTTTTGGGGGAGCTCGAGCAGGCCAGCGACCATCTCCAACGGAGCGCTTCTCTCTATTCGACGAATCAGCATCGCCCCCTGACTTGGCTCTACGGGCATGAGCCTGGGATGATCGCACATATTTTCCTTAGTTGGACGCGATGGCTGCAAGGCCAACCGGATCAGGCGCGAGAGCATTGCCTTGAAGGCATGCGATTGGGAAGGGAGGCCTCGCACGCCAACAGCCAAGGATATGCTTTGACTTGTAGCGCTATTACCTATCTACATTGCGGGGATTGGCAGCGAGCAGGCGAACTCGCGGACGAGGCGATCGCATTTTCCACTGAACAAGGGCTTGTGATGTGGCTCGCCGCGGCGACTATGGCACGTGGATCAGCAATGGTGGGGCGCGGAGAGGCGGCCGGGGGAATTGAAGAACTGCTTCGCGGTCTCGCGGCCTACCGGTCCACAGGGGCGGAGTGGAACCTGACCTACGTATTCTCTCTGCTGGCCGAGGCTTACGGGAAAGTGGGGCGGCCGCACGAGGGGCTGGCGATC
>JANNON010000196.1:0-3589 GCA_031399105.1 Blastocatellia bacterium
AGTTTTCGGAAGATGATGAAGGTCGACCTCACTAACGATGGGCCAGTGACAATTATCGTTGATAGTTTGTAGGGGCGGCACTCCGTGGCCGCCCCTCGGTTCCAAGAAGAGCTCGTTAATGAAACAAGGGGCGGTCACGGAGTGCCGCCCCTACAAATCTAGATCGACTCGCCGTTTGCTTTTGAGCGTTCGTCCAGCTCAAATCGTTCGCGATCGCGACGATCAATCTTGTCGATAAACTCCAACTCCTCATTGTCTTCAAAGTTCACGCCAACTGCGTTTGCGTTCTCCTCGACCATTGATTGATCGGGAGTGGGATTGTGTCCGCCGACAGCTTCTGCGCCGCTGTCATTCACATCTTCCCAGGACGCATCGAGATCGCCACCGGAATCGCGTGGTGAAGCGGACGTACTGTTGCGCAGGCGATGCGCCAACATCTCAGGATCCTTGGGCGCCCGCAGAATTTCTTCCTCCATGAACTCTTCAATCTCAGGGTTGGGTGCGTGGTCTGGATTATTGCTCAAGTATTGAAAGCCTTCGGGTTTCTTAGACATGGACCTACTCCTTAATAGCAAGGTTCTCCACATCAGTGAAGAGATGATATCCGGAGAGGTTCCTCAACCTCGTCCTGGATTCGAAATTAGATTCGCGGGGGGTTGGCAAACTATAACAACTCTGCCTGTTGCGGACAACAAGAAGTCAGTATTACCGCGCGGTAAAACGGTTGGGAAAGATGGGCAAACGAGATGAAGAATCGGAAGGACGTTTACTTCGAAACATCAATCAGCAATCTCAGAAGGTTGCCAACTCGAGCTCAAAGCAAGAAATCACGATACGCAATCACGGTCAGGAGAAGGTGGATCCTTAAAGAGCGAGGATAGGTCCACCTTTTCTATGCTCGATTCAACAAACACCCCACCCGCTACCGCGAGGTGGTACTGACCTCATGACACCCAGTCGAATCGTTCATGAGCAAACTGGGTCAGTACCCAAAAATAAGCATCGCTTGACGATTGGGCGACGCATCTCTACACTGAAACTTGCTAACAAAAACCCGAAAAACTCATTTCTCTAAAGCCGAGGAGGATCGAATTCTTCTCTTCAGAATTGCTTAGTTCCTATGCCACAAGGTCTCTTTAATTCGCTTCAGACATTTGATCGCGGTGCCGGACAACAAGGGCAGTTTTACTCGCTGCCGCAGCTCGAGAAGGAAGGGCTTGGGCCTATCTCGCGCTTGCCCGTCAGCATCCGTGTGGTGCTCGAATCAGTGTTGCGCAACTTCGACGGAAGCCGCGTCAACGAGGACGACGTTCGCGGTCTCGCCAACTGGAGTCCAAACGGTGATCGTAGTGAAGAGATTCCTTTCGTGGTCGCCAGGGTTTTGCTCCAGGACTTTACCGGAGTACCTCTTTTGGTCGACCTCGCCGCGATGCGTTCTGCCGTGGCGCGACTGGGAAAGAACACCGGCGTAATTGAACCTTTGGTGCCCGTCGATCTCGTGATCGATCACTCCGTGCAGGTGGACTTCTCGAGCACGAAAGATGCTTTCGAGAAGAACATGCAGATGGAGTTCAAGCGTAACAACTCGCGCTACCAGTTCCTGAAATGGGGCACACAAGCGTTCCATGGATTTGGCGTCATCCCTCCCGGCATCGGCATCTGTCATCAGGTAAACCTCGAGTTTCTAGCCAAGAGCGTGTGGGAGCGGAATGGCGTTTACTACCCGGACACGCTGGTGGGTACTGATTCGCACACGACCATGATTAACGGACTGGGAATCGTCGGCTGGGGTGTCGGTGGCATTGAAGCCGAAGCCGCGATGTTGGGCCAGCCGGTGTACATTCTCACCCCCGACGTTATTGGCGTTCATTTGAGTGGCACTCTGCGTGAAGGGATGACCGCGACAGACCTCGTGTTGCGCGTGACCGAGATGCTGCGCAAAGCCAAGGTCGTCGGCAAGTTTGTTGAGTTCCATGGCGAGGGCGCAGCGAGTTTGTCGGTCACAGATCGCGCGACGATTGCAAACATGGCCCCAGAGTATGGAGCGACCATGGGGTTCTTCCCGGTTGACGAAGAAACGCTGATCTATCTTCGAGCAACCGGTCGGAGCGACGAGCAGATTGAGGCGGTGCGCAACTATTACACCGCCCAGGGAATGTTCGGAATTCCCCGGAAAGACCAGTGCGATTACACCGCCGTGCTCGATCTGGAATTAGATTCAATTCAACCAAGCGTGGCTGGTCCAAAGCGTCCACAGGATCGCATCGAGCTACCAAAATTGAAGGAGCGATTCTGCGAACTCCTGCAGGCGCCAGTTTCGGAAGGTGGTTACGGCAAGGTCGATGATGACGTTACGGCGCGTTACTTTACGCATGTCGGGACGGTAGGCGTCATCAAGCTGCCGCTTGCGGGCGGAGGCGAACAAAGACCAAGTTCGGTACCAGTGGCGGCGGGTGGCGTTGACACGCCGGCAAACACCAGCGTCTGGACTGAGACCGAGATGGTCAACAATCGCCCGACACCTGACCGTTTGGAAGAAGTGTTCCCGGAAGAGTTTCCCCTGGGCCAGATCGATCTCGGCCATGGCGATGTTCTGATTGCAGCAATCACCTCGTGCACGAACACGTCGAATCCGAGTGTGATGTTAGCTGCCGGTCTGCTCGCAAAGAAAGCGGTCAAGCTGGGGTTGAAAATCCGGCCCTCGGTGAAGAGTTCACTGGCGCCGGGCTCACGCGTGGTGACTGATTATCTCGAACAAACTGGATTGCAGCCTTACCTGAATGAGTTGGGCTTTAATCTCGTCGGCTATGGCTGCACGACGTGCATCGGAAATTCCGGACCACTCGATCCGAACATCGAAGAGATGGTGATCGAGCACGATCTGATTGGCGCCAGCGTCCTTTCAGGAAATCGCAACTTCGAAGCCCGTGTTCATCAAAGTATCAAAGCGAACTTTCTGATGAGTCCGCCGCTCGTAGTCGCATTTGCGTTAGCCGGCCGTGTTGATATCAACCTCGCTGAAGACCCGATCGGCCAGGGAATCGACGGCAAAAACATTTACCTGCGCGACATTTGGCCCACTCTGGCGGAGATTAATGAGTTGCTGGGTTCGGCGTTCGATCCGGAAACCTACCGGCGTCTATACGGCGACTTCGCGGAAAAGAATCCGCATTGGAATGAGATACCCGCGCCGACGGGTAACGTCTACGCGTGGGATGCAAGTTCGACTTACATTCAGGAACCTCCCTACTTTGAAAACTTCAGTAACTCCGTCGGCACCTGGTCGGATGTGCACGGCGCCCGGCCGCTAGCGATCTTCGGCGATTCAGTGACCACCGATCACATTAGCCCGGCGGGCGCGATCAAACCCAACTCGCCGGCGGGCTTGTATCTGCAGGAAAAGGGCGTGGCGGTTGAGGACTTCAATAGTTATGGCGCCCGCCGCGGTAATCACGAAGTAATGGTGCGCGGCACGTTTGCGAACGTCCGTATCAAGAATCTGATGGTGCCGGGGGTTGAAGGCGGCGTCACACTTCATCAGCCGGATAATCAGCGCCTGAGCATTTACGATGCGGCGATGAAGTACCAG
>JANNON010000203.1:0-6333 GCA_031399105.1 Blastocatellia bacterium
GTCGGCGCTCTTTACGTGGTCACGATTGAAAGCGTAGGCCGTTAGACGATTTGGACCAGCGACAATCGGCAGCTGGGCTTCAAGCACAACGCGGCTTTGCGTTTTGAGCACATCACCGCGCCAAAGCTTCACGAGCGATCCATTTCGAAAGAGCCGTACGTCCTGCGCGCCTGCGGGTGCCGTACTTATCTCAACCTTAACGTTCACGTTGCGTGACTGTGGCGCCGCCGCCGCGACCTGCGCTTCGTCCACAGTGAGTTTTACCATTGGTTGCCGGCGATCCTTCTGCGAAATATTCCGGGGCGCAACTGGTCGTTTGCCCGCATAAAGATCGGCGAGCAGACCCGGGTAATAGTATTCGTTGAAGAACAATTCGACCGGGGCGACATCGAAGAGTTTTGCGGAGAAGCGCCAGAGGATCTGATTCCAGGACGCCGGCGATCCATCAAAGAGACCATCTGGTGTCAGCACCAGCCAATCCTGCTGGTTCATGCTAAACAGACTGGCCAGCTCCCTCCCGGTAGTCACGTCCCAGAGTTTCACGCTCGTGTCCTGACTGCCGCTGATTAGCATCTTGCCGTTCGCGCTGAAAGCGACCGAGCTTACGCTGTCGGTATGACCGTTGAGCGTTGCCAGGGTTCGTTTCGTTACCACGTCCCACAACTTGACCGTTCCATCCTGACTGCCGCTCGCGACCATCTTGCCATTGGGACTAAACGAGAGAGCATTAACCCAGCCCTCATGGCCCACAAACGAATCTACGGCCTCGCCGCTAGCCACGTCCCACAGGATGATCGTTCGGTCCTGACTGCCGCTCGCCAACATTCGTCCGTCGGGAGAAAAGGCAATTGCGCCAATCGCGTCGATATGAACACTGAGTGTCCGCAATTCCTTGCCGTTCGTCACAGACCATAACTTCACGACGTGATCCCGACCCGCGCTCGCCAGCACCTTACCGTCGGGACTAAACGCGAGGTCCCAAATTCCATGCTTATGACCGAGGAGAGTGAACAACTCACGGCCGGTTTCGGCTTCCCAGACTTTCACTGCGTCATCTGCGGCGCCGGCAATGGTGCGGCCATCCTTACTGAGGGCGACGCGCCGTGAATAAAAGCGGGGCTTCGAAGTATTAGCAGCAACAAATTTACGGAGCTGCTTGTCCTGCGAGACATTCCACAAAGCCACGGCGCCGCCGAAAGTCAGAACGCCCAGTTTCGCTCCATCGTCACTCAATGAGATCGAATATGCTCGATCGTCCAGGTCGGTGAGCGCACGCACCAATTGACCGTTAGTTGGATCCCAGATCTTAACCGCATCTTTGCTGAAGAGACGTCCTCGTATTCCACTCGCAAGGACTTTGCCATCACGGCTGAGTGCAAGAGAGGTAACTGATGAGGCATGCCCCCTGAGCACGGCGGTCTCCTGCCCATTACTAAAATTCCATAATCTGATTGTGTGGTCGGAGTTTCCGCTTGCGAGAATCTTGCTGTCCGGTTGAAAAGCAATCGTGTCCACTCCAACGCTGGGTCCTTCCCAACTTAGTAGTTCCTGGCCTGTGCTCAGGCTCCACGATCTGATGACCGTGTAATGACCACCAGCCAGTGATTTGCCGTCAGGACTGAATGCCAATTCCTGTGCTTCTCCCGGCAAATCGCGCACGAGTTTGCCGCTGGCGATGTCCCAGAGCTTAATGCTTTTACTGCTAGTCGCGAGCAGCTTGCCGTCGTAACTGACTGCAATCGGAATATCAAGAATCCTTGGCCTGCCGGCAGCATCCATACTCGCTTCCTCCGCTTTAATCGCACGAAGCTCGTTTCCGGATCGGACATCCCACAGTTTGACGAGTCCGGCGGAAGTAACCAGAGTTTTTCCGTCGCGACTGAAGGCCACCCGGATTCCCATGCTGTTATTCGGATTGCTGTCAGGCACCAGAGTTCGCAGTTCCTGTCCGGTGGCAACGTCCCAAAGCTTTGCCTTGCCATCAGCGCTTCCGCTCGCCAGCGTCTTTCCATCGAAACTGATCGCGATCGACCGGATGTACTGCGTGTGCCCGCGAAGTGTCTGCTTCTCTTTACCCGTAGCAACGTCCCACAGTTTGATGGTGTTGTCTGAACTACCACTCGCCAGGACCTTGTCGTCAGGACTGAAAACGATCGACATCACCGTCATGTCGTGGCCCTTGAGTGCGCGAAGTTGATGACCGGTGGCTGGATCCCAAAGTTTGATGGTGCTATCGACGCTGCCGCTCGCGAGGATCTTGCCATCGCTGCTATAAGCCAATGAGACGACTTGCGCCGCATGGCCCGTTTGCACGCTTAACTCTGGTTTCTGGGCCGTGATAGTTGTAGGCGATAAAAAGAGAATGACGGCGGCGAAGATCGGGAGATAGTGACTCATGACCGATTCTCCGACTTCTGACAATCCAGCATCTGACATCTGACATCTCCCCTCTTCTACCGCACCGGATTATTAATCGAAGTCTGCAGCTCAACCGGCACCGCGCGTTTGAATTTGAAGAGATACTTTTTGAAATGGCCACAGACGTAAATGCGGCCAGTCACTTGCCAAACAGGTTTTGAATTCACTATCTCGTCGATCGTTCTAAGCACCGCCTGCGGCGTGCTCACAAAGATCCGCAAGGTCGGGGAGAGCGATAAAGGCTCCTTATTCGGGAGCTTAAATTCATGAACATAATCGTCCAGAGTGATCGGCGTATCGTTGACGCTCATGTTCTCGAATACGAGGCGGTCAACGTCACCCTGTTGTTTCACTGCTGCCAACACCACTGGCACATCAAACGTCACGCCCAACGGCGTTACTGAAACGAGTTCGGCCTCACCCAAACGAATCAAGATCGGCTCGGTCTCGTCGTACTCCTCTTTCGCGGAGCTGCCTTTGTCAGACTTCTTGACGGATTTCTTCGTGTCCGGCTTCTTCATTTCTACCTGGGCCCGATGGACCTTGTAGCCGCGAACTTCTTTGGGATAGTCGGCTTGCTCGTTATTTGAGCTTTGTCCCGCAGCGACTATCGAAGTTGCGAGTACGAGCAGAATTATCAACCAACGATAGAGACGGAAGCTCATACTTTCTCCTCTCTTCATTTCAGCGAACAGTACAAATCCACAGATTGCACAGATTTCGCAGATTCTCAGAACGCTGAGACGATGGGGAGATAGCTAATTACTCGCCGTTCGTTCATCTGTGTAATCTGCGTCATCTGTGGATGCTTTTCTCCTTGCCTCAACCAATGTCCTGCGAGCGCAACGCGATGATCGTCCCCCCAGTCAACCCGAAGAACATCAGCAGCAGGACCATCGGGTTCAGCCACTTCCCTCCCCATGGATGAAGGAAGTCCACATGCCCGCTGAGATCTTCCGGAATATCAACCACCTCCACCTTCGGCGGCACTGGATCGAGCTCCGGCTTTACAGGTTTCTTAGGCTCGGCGCCCTGTCGACCGCCCACATTCCATTTCTCGATCCGCTTTTGATATTCCTTCATCTCTTTATCAAAGTCATCGAATTTACCCTCCGACGTTGCGCGATAGTCCTCTACCTCTTTCTGCTTCTGAATGATCAGCGCGTCATTACTGTGCTCGATCTCCTTAAAAAGTCCGCGTCCTTCGGCTTTGCTCGAAGGCATCGCCTCTTCATCTTTTCCGCGTAAGACGCCCAGTTCAGAAGATAGCCGCTTCATCGAATCAAAGGCCCAGGTCGCCGGCATCAACGTGCCCACATACTTCGCGGTCCCCTTCGGCACTCCCACCAGACCACAGAAGATGATTTGCGGAATCAAGAGCAGTGGCACCAAACTGGTTGCCATCTCGGAAGTTCTGACTATTGCAGAGATAAATAGTCCGATCGAAATACCCACCAGGCCGGTGAGCAGAACGACGACGAGTTGCGACAGACCGAAATAGTCGCCGGGCAACTTCATCATCCCGGCAACGTGAAACAGGCGCAGTAATCCGAATAGAAGAAGACACTGCAATCCCACAATCAGAGAGAGCACAAGGAGTTTCGAACCGACGTAAGGCAGCAATCCAAGGTTAACCATCCGCTCGCGGTTATAAACTGCGCGCTCACGGATGATCTCCCGCGCGGCGATCGACGTCCCAAACCAGACCGCTACCAACGCCAGAACAAAGTAAGGAAAGTCACGCGGACTCTTGTGATCGACTACCAGGTAAGTGAGGCACGCAACGATCGGCGCCTGTCCGAAAAGGATCAGGAGGTTGAACTTGTCGTAGAACAACACTTCGATATAACGCTGGGCCAGCGTCTTCCATTGGCGCAGACCGTCGGTAACCGTTGGACGATGTTTAGCGGGATTCGCCGCATGCTGTTGGCCCTTTAGAGCGCCCAACGGCTGCAGAATATTTTTCTGATACTGCTCGGTCTCAATAAAGCGCTGCTTCCATCCTTCCGCAACTTCTTCTGCAATCTGTTCTTTCTGCAGTTTGTACTGCCGTTCCTGAGCTGAAGTTGGGTTTACCGGCTGGGAAGGAAGTCTGGCGAGCGCGGCATCAATCGGCGCTTCGAGCTTGTCGTAAAGATCTTTGAAGCTGTCGGCCTTTACATGTGCCAGTGCTTCATGAGGAGCGCCGTAGAACACTAGTTTGCCGCGCATTAAGACGACGAGTTTGTCAAAAAGCTTCACGTTCTCCATCGCATGAGTGGTGAGAATCACGGTTCGCCCAGACTCAGCGATGTGACGAAAGAGCTTCATAATCTTCTCTTCCGTGGCTGGATCGAGACCCGAGGTTGGTTCATCAAGAAAAATTACCGAAGGCTTGGTAATTAACTCGACGGCAATGGAGACGCGCTTCCGCTGTCCTCCGGAAAGCTGGCCCACCGGAACATCACGCCGTTCGGACAGTCCGGTAACGTCCATCACTTCGTTGATAATTTGATCGATCTCGGGCCCCGATACGTCGCGCGACAACCTTAGCCGGGCAACATAGTAGAGCGTGCGATAGACCGTCAGCTCTCGGTGAATAATGTCGTCCTGCGGGACGTAGCCAATCGATTGCTTGAGCGAGTCGAGATGCTCATACAAGTCCTGACCGTTGACTAGTACAAGACCGTTAGTCGCGGGTCGCATGCCATTCAGAGCATCCATCAAAGTTGACTTGCCTGCCCCGGACGGACCAAGCAGACCGACAAACTCATTCGGCTGGATCGCCAGATCAACGTCGTCCAGCAGCTTTATCGTTCCCCCACCGGCGCGATTAGAAACGACTTTGGTAATGTCGATCGCGTCGATGCGGGTTTTTGATCGCGTGTCCAGGACTGCCACGCCGCGTGCGACATCGGCGAGTAAAAGGTAAGGCCCGATCTGGACCGTATCGTTTGCGGCAACTCGAGTTTTGTTCTTTATTCGCGAGCCGTTTACATATACGCCGTTGGTGGAACCGGCATCCTCAATAAAGGCGTCACCATTGGAATTGGTGACGCGCGCGTGGCGATTGGAGATCTGCAGTCCTTCCAGTCGAATATCGTTGTTGGACGCTCGACCTATCGTGATCGGTGTGGCGCCTTGAAATGGCTGGAAGCTCAACCCGTCTGCTCCAATGACAGGCTGAGGTTGAGGGACTGGGCCAAATCGCGGAGCAACTGCGTTTCTTTCAAGGGTGTCTGGATCCTGACGCTCCGCCGGGGAAAATTCAATGCGCACTACTCGCAACGTTGGTCCACCCGGACCGAACTGTACTTTCGAGCCAGCTCGAATCTCTACCGGTTGAGATATCTGTTGACCGTCGAGAAAAGTGCCGTAACGCGAATTCTTATCAACCAGCAGATAGCGCCCGCCCTCCACGCGAAACTCCGCATGTTTGCGCGAGACCATTGACCAGGTTCCGCCGTCGAACACGATCTGACACGCGCTGGCGTCACGACCAACTACCACGAAAGCCGACTCAAAGAGGCGTTCGGCTTGTTGTTGGCCGTTATGCTCTTCAGCTAGGGAGATTCTCATATGTGCGACGCAGTAAGTTGGGCACTCGGATTTATAGAGCTCTTAGAATGATGGTCAGATCTAATGAGGCCGGAACGACCTGCCGGATCTGATGTTAGAGCCAACCAGCGGGATGAAACAGCCAGAACTTTACAACGCCTCAGACAGAAAGGAAACGATCAGAACCGCATGCGCTCGCTACCGGCTCGGATCGGCTTTGCACAAGAGACGGTACAACGCTGCGAAGCTTTCGTCTCATTTACCCATTTTTCAGGTTGGGGACTGCCGTAGTCCGATGCCGCCGGGAAACCATTGAAATGGTAACAATATACTTGGCTCATCAATGTCCGACATGCTTCATCAGCTTGTCGTCTGGAT
>JANNON010000241.1:0-3302 GCA_031399105.1 Blastocatellia bacterium
CTGTGAAATCTGTGTAATCTGTGGATAGCTAACTGAGTCGATGCGAGGGTGTGCCGATATGAATGTGCGGTCCGGTGGAAACACCCGGAACTGCCGAGCGGAAGGCCAGAAATGGAATCCCCTGACTTTGCAAGTAAGTGACTAGCGCTCTGCCTTCGACGCTGTCGGGATGCAGACCGACATCAGCGGCGTGACGATGGTCCCAACCAAGGCGATTATGCGTAGCGCTTTGTCCCACAGTGCTGAGCGGCAAAGATCGGCCAAACTTAGAAAGGAAAAAGCCCTGGACGTTTGCGAGGTTTGCCACCGACCACTGAGCGGTGCCGTTATAACGCATGAGCACTGGCCGTACGAGCGACCTCGTGGCGGCTCTTGCCTGGAGCGCCTCTTTCTTCGCTAGTTCTTCTGACGCTCGCACATCCGCAATCAACTGGTCCGAATCAGCCACTTTCTTAAGAGTGGCCGCGAGCCTTTCTCGTATTTCGTCGAGTGATTTTTCGCTATCTTCCAGTTCGTTCCGCGCAATCAAGCCTTCGGAGACAAGCTGTCGCAATTGGGCCACTTTCTCCGTTGCCGTATTCAGTTCCTGCTCTTGCAACGCCGCGAGCGCCTGACTGGTTTTCTTGTGTTCAGTGGTGGCTGAAATGAGGTCATCGCGAGACTCTTTCAAGTTCCCGTTCGTGACCTTATGCTGAGCGCTGGTGGTTGCTGCAAACGATAATGCCAATACCACCAACAATGCCTTGCTCCAATACATCATTCGCTTTTTCGTCTCCCAATTGATTTTCCCCCGACTCTTGAATAGACACCGCTGAAGCCCGAATGGTTACGAACGGAAGGAAGTTAGCCGCGGATTCTCGCGGATGGAATAGATCCACAATTGCACGGGTTACGCAGAGAGGCTGTCAGTAACAACCTTGCCTTTGAGCTTTTCAGTCGCTTGATCGCAACTTTTCTGCAGATCCGTCAATCCGCGAAGATCCGCGGCCTGTTTCTTAGCTGTGTAACCGTTCAACCCCGCACGGTGTCTACTCATTGGAGGCCACAGTCGGTCTTCCACACACTGTTTATTCAAGTAAATTAAGGAGTAAGGAAAAACTGATGAAGAAACTTGGTAGGATCAAAACGCTGACCATCGCCTCCCTGTCGGCAATTGCTATCGCAACCCCGATCGCTCTGGCTCAGTCCGGAACCGATCAGAACAACAACCAAACCACGCAAACTGAGCGTGGCGAGCGCGGCAAACACGGCAAAGGCTGGGGTCATCGTGGTGATCACGGCGGTCGTGGGAAACGCGGCGGCAGAGGCGGCGGCATGTTCCGCGGTATTACTCTGACCGAAGATCAGAAGGCCCGCATGAAGCAGATCCACGAGAGCTTCCGCGGTCGTACACAGGCCGTGCGTCAGGAACTTCGCGCCAAGCGACAGGAACTGCGCCAGGCGTCTGAAGGCGGAACGTTCAACGAAGCGCTGGCCACCCAGAAGCTGCAGGAGACTGCAGGACTGCAGGCCAAGTTGATGGGTGAGAAGTTCAAGCTGCGTCAGGAAATGCAGTCAATCCTGACGGCGGAACAGAAGGCCCAGATTGAACAGAAGAAGGCCGAGTTCAAAGCCAAGCGAACAGGACGCGGTCAGTAAGCAGTTGGCTCGGAAAGCGGAGAAGATTATTTCTGATATCTTGGATTTAAGTCGGATCCGCTTTCCTACCAGCTCTATAATGATTTTGTTTTCCAAAGAAGAGTTGTTATGAGGAGCGCCTCCTGTCCACCAGCTACGAACAGGCCTCAGACTTGGAACTGGCGCGTGCGGCGCATTCAGGCGACGAGTCTGCGTTTGCAGAGATCATGCGCCGTTACAGCCCGCGGGTCTTTCGTTATGCCAGCCGGTTCTTTCGACAGCGCAACCTCGTTGAAGATGCCGCGCAGGAAGTTTTCCTGAAAGCATTCACTGAGCTGGGTAGTTTCGAAGGTCGTGGTTCGATGGAGGGTTGGCTGACACGCATTACCACGAACACGTGCCTGAACATGTTACGCGGTTCGAAACGGCGTCCCGAACTAACCGCTTCGGATCTGACCGAGGACGAAAGCACGTGGCTTGACGATCAAATGGGTCACCTCGCGGCTGAACGTCACCGCTCAACGGAGCGTAGTATTGTGGCAGCCGATTTGGCTGGACGCGTGTTGGGAACTCTTCCGCCTGACGACCAACTGGTGTTGACGATGATGGACGGTGAGGACGCATCGGTAAAAGAGGTGGCGAAATTAACGGGTTGGTCTGAATCGAAGGTTAAAGTGCAAGCGTTCCGCGCCCGGCGACGAATGCGGGCAGCCGTGGAGAAACTGCTGGGACGCAAGCGAACAAAGGATTAGAAAGCGCAGGTTAGCTATGAAAGAGAAAGAAGCCAGGCACATTGTCACCCTGATTGAGAACACTCCCTTTGCCGGCTTGAGCGACGAAGACTTGAGTACCATTCGCTTGCACACGGCCGAGTGCACCAGTTGTCGCAGTGCGTTCGAGGCAGCGTATATCTCGAGCATGATGTTGAAGGAACGTGCGGCAGAATCATTTGAGCCGTCCCCTTTCTTTCAGACTCGTGTGTTGGCGACCCTGCGTGAACAACAGGCAGCCGACTCGTGGAGTCTCGGCAAGTTATGGAGATCAACCGGAGCGCTCGCCTCTTCGATGGTGGCGACGGTCGCGTTGCTAATGGTGCTGACTTTCGCGATTCCGGCAAGCCAGGAATCGACTTCCGCCGTGAGTGCTTTCTCGCCGGAAGCGGTTCTGATGAATGATGGAGCCGACGATCTCGTCTCAGATAGTGAAGTACTATCTACGCTCTACGGAGCAGAAGAGGAAGTGGTGAAGTAGTTATGAACACCCCCAGCAAAAACAGATGGCAGGTGCGAATCGCAGCCCTGGTAGTTTTCGTGCTTGGGTTCACGGCCGGTGCACTCGCATTCAACGGGTACCAGCGCTGGTCTAGAACCAGAGCAGGAAACGACAGAAGTGATCGGTTCGAGAAGATGCTGGATAATCTCCAGCTCTCAAACGAGCAGAAAACGCAGGTAAGGCAAATTCTCGGCGACACACGCGAACAATTGAGCGCTTTGAGAAAAGAATCAGAACCGCGATTTCAAGAGATTCGCCGGCAGGCCGATGAGCGTCTCCAAAAGGTCATGACGCCGGAGCAGTGGCAAAAGTTTCAGCAGTCGCGTACGGAGATGCGTGGACGCGGAAGACGCGGGCGCGGCGGACCGGAAGGAAAGCCATAGCAACTTTGTAGGGGCGTCCATCCGTGGGCG
>JANNON010000243.1:0-1966 GCA_031399105.1 Blastocatellia bacterium
GCGCTCCGCGGTTCTGATTGCTTTGCGCCTCTCCGGCTTCACCCCGCAGACTTACCCTTTGGGTATTTAGTTTTTGTGCAAAGCCACAGATGGCACAGATTCAGACGGCGAACAATTTGATGACTTAAACTAGTTGGCCTATCCCTCTAAATCTGTCATCTGCGTAATCTATTGATTGGTTTTTCGGGTTTATGGTTCCGGCGGAGGAGGCTCATTCGTGCCCCGTTCGCGATTGAACGGAGAGCCTGGCAACCACGATGGCATCGCGTCGTCATTCGCAACGCGCCAACCCATCAAGGCCGCCACGACCGCCATCGTTCGTGGGCCATTCCAGTTCCATTCGGGTCGAATGATGTCGGTTGGTTGATGGTAATCCTTCTTCTCCCATTCCTTCATGCGGTCAATCCAGACTTTGGTTTCGCCGGCCGGTGCGCCCAGAATCATGATTCCCGGGATGCCTCGCTTAACGAAGAAGTAATGATCGGATCGATAGAAAGATTTTTCTTCGGGCCTGGGATCCGGAATAATCTTTAACTCAATGGCTGCCGCGACGTCTTTAAGCACCGAGCCCAAAGTTGAGTGCTCGATGCCATAACCGACCAGCACCTTCACATCACCATAGACTTCCGTTCCCATTCCATCGAGATTTAGATTTCCGGCAACCTGCTTGATCTTCCAGGTGGGATGATCGATCCAATAGTCGGTCCCGAAACCGCCATACTCTTCGCCCGTCACCGCCATGAATATCACCGAACGCTTCGGCTTGGTTGCCGATTTGCTAAACGCTTCCGCGATCGCCAGCATCTCGCCAACACCTAGCCCGTTATCGGCTGCGCCCGGATACACACGATTGTCCACCGCCACGCCGTAGGCGTCATAGTGCGCCGAATAAATAAGCGCTTCGTTTTTGAGTTTCGGGTCTGAACCTTCAAGGAGTCCGATTACATTATTCCCGACTCCGGTCGCTTTCTTCAGACGAATATTAATCTTTGCAGCTTGTTTGAGATTAATTGCCTTGAAACTATTGTCTTCGGCATTTGCGAGGGCGTCAGCTCTCGTGGTACCCGACGCGGCAAAAAGCTTTTCGGCAGTCGCATCGCTAACAGAAAGAAACGGAGGCACATAAGGAGGCAGTTCATCTTGATCCGCTGGTTCGATCTGACGGCGGACCAGATAGTCAGCCATCTCGGAAAACGGACGCTCTTCGCGACCATGTCGGATGAAAATAAAGGCTGCCGCGCCCTTTGTAATCAGACTGCGGATAATCGCGCTTTGCGCTTTGACGCTGGACCAGGATTCCTTGGAAATGTTTGCGGGCGGTCCCTGGATCATGACGATCACCTTCCCGCTCACGTCTACACCCGCGAGGTCGTCCCGTTTGATCTGATTTGCTACCAGCCCATAAGCAACAAACACCATTTGACCGCTGACACTCTTTTCGAGACCCGCTGGCGGCATGACTATGAAGTCTGGACCAAGATTGATGGTCTCTTCCCCAATCTTCAACGACGTTTCGGGAAGGTAGTTAAACTCGCGAAACTTAATTGGCTGCAAGTAACTGTTCTTATTTCCCGGCTTCAAACCAAGTTGCTCGAATCGATTAGCGAGATATTGAGCGGCTTTGTCACCGCCGGGTTGTGCGGTGCCGCGGCCCTGCATCTCGGCTGCTGACAGTGCGGTAACGGCGTCACGAATGGTTTCGACCTTGATGCTCGCCGCGAGTTCCCGCTCGGCGGTTGAAAGTGTTGCGGGGGCGCTTGCAACAGACTGAGCTTGCCAACCAACTACGCTCGAGCCCACGTTTGAGCCAATGAGCAGAATTGTTAAGAATGACGGTAGTATCGAACGCAGAGTGCGATTGAGTTTCACCAAGAAACACCTCGTGAGTAGTTTTGATTTATTGCTGACTGGAAGCTTAGTCTACCTGAGAAGTGTGGCAGATTGTAGGGGTGTCCCTCCGTGGGCA
>JANNON010000268.1:0-8295 GCA_031399105.1 Blastocatellia bacterium
TGTTTGTTGTTAGTTGTCAGTTGTCAGTTGTCAGTTGTCAGTTGTCAGTTGTGGTATGATCGATTGAGGTCGTGGATTTAGTTTCAAAGCCTATAGAAAAAACAACTGACAACTGACAACGGACAACGGACAAACAAATAAAGGCGGTTAACCAAACACTATTGAAGATTGCTATCAAATACGGTCTGTTGATTACCTTGGGTGTAGTGTTGTGGACCGTTATCGCTCACCTGATCGTTCCCAACTCAGCCTCGGCAGTTCACAGTGTCGGTGCAGGTTTGTTCTTCAACTTACTCGAGATCCTCGGAATTCTTTTTGGCATTAGGGAACAGCGACGATCTGCGCCGACCAGCTTCAAAGGAGGGCTCCAAACTGGTGTCTCAATTGCGACAGTTTACGGGTTCACGGCGAGTCTGTTTTTCTCTCAGGTGGTGCTGTTCGCTCCGCACTGGGTGCAACAACAACCGGGAACTGAGAATCAACCGCTCTCACAAGTGGCGTTGGGCGCATTCCTGGGGTTGCTGGTGGGAGCGATCTTCCTTGGTGTGATCTATTCCACGATCATCGCGTTCGTTTTTGCTCTCAAGGATCGCCGCAACCAGGTCTCTTAAAGCGAAGTCGCAAATCCCGTCTCAGGCCTCAATTCTCAGGTCTCAGGTCTCAAGTCTCAGGTCTCAAGTCGTGA
This sequence comes from Blastocatellia bacterium, assembly GCA_031399105.1. Lineage (GTDB taxonomy): Bacteria > Acidobacteriota > Blastocatellia > Pyrinomonadales > Pyrinomonadaceae > PSRF01. The sequence goes on from JANNON010000268.1 coordinate 686, forward strand.
GCTCAAGTATCGAGTCACTTTATTTGATCTGAGATATTTGAGATCTCAGATCTCCACTCAAGTTCAAGACTCGAAACTCAAGCTCCCCCTCTCGGCACTCAGTACTCAGCACTCATACTCAGCACTCTGTCCCTAAACGCAGCAACGTCTCTCCATTTCTGAAGAGACGTTGCCTGCTGTGGACGCTCCAGTGTTTCCACCAGGGCCTCCTCAAGAAGCCAACAAAAATTGCCGGCTTCTAAAACCAAATTTCCGTGCGACTAGATTCGTGCGAATAGTTAGTCGAATTCGCTATTTAGCCACGACAAGGTCGCACAGGCTTACACGACTAGATTGTCGTTCTACGGCCGCCGATAAGGTTGATCACAAGGATAACCGCCGCGACCACCAGCAAAAGGTGAACTAGTCCACCGCCGACTCCCCCGATAAAACCGAGTAGCCACAACACCAACAAGATCACAAGAATTGTCCACAACATTTTTTAGTCCCTCCTAAAGAACTTTTTTAATCAGCCTACGTGAAGTGACATTTGGCAATGCTCATGCCAGTAGGAACTATCAATAATTTTAGGCAATTAAGTCGAGAAGTGTTCCATAACGATTCAGTGTTTGATAGCAATGGATTGCAACTGATGCGGAGCCAAAGTCCAAGTCCAAAGTTCAAAGTTCAAAGTCCAATGTCCAAAAAAGACTCCGGAGACTGGACCTTCGACTTTGGCCAGATCCTAAGGAACCAGTACAACCTTGCCGATGTTCTTCCGCGATTCGAGATGAGTGTGAGCTGCGCGGATCTCCTCAAAAGGAAACGCACGATCAACGTGAGGCTGAATCCAGCCTTCATCCACTCCAGCCATAATGTCTGTAACCCACTCCGCAACTTTCTCCGGCTCGTGCCACATATGGCCCAGGTTCAGACCAAAGACGCCGCGGTTCTTATTCAAGAGGCCAAACGGATGAAAGAACGGAGTTTGTATTACCGCCTTCAGCATACTCAACTTCCCCTTAATACCGTTTGCTGACGCTGCGGAAACACCGAACATCCCGAGTCGTCCGGTGCTCCTCAAGGCGTTATAACTCTTCTTCCAGTGATTGCCGCCGATCGGATCGATCACCAGCTCAACGCCGCGGCTGTTCGTCAAATCCATCAGCACCGGAAACCAGTCCTGCGTGCGATAGTCGATTGGATGATCCAATCCGCGTTCCTTCAGAAACGAATGTTTCGAAGGACTGGCAGTACCGTAGGTTGTTGCGCCGATCTTTTTAGCAATGTCGAGCGCCGCGAGGCCAACACCACCGCCGGCATTGTGAATCAACACTGACTCACCCGCCTGCAGTCCACCCATGGAGACTAGCAGTGCGTAAGCAGTCAGATAATTGACCGGGATAGCCGCAGCTTGTTCGAAAGTAAGTGAATCAGGTTTCGGGAAAATCTGGTTTGCTTTAACTGCCACTTGTTCTGACTGTCCGCCAAAGCGAGTCATCGCCACTACTGATTTGCCGACCAACGAGTCATCAACTCCTTCGCCAATTGCGCTCACAATCCCCGCAACCTCGTAGCCCATCACGCATGGTTTGGGTGGGCCATCCGGATAAAGTCCCTGACGGGCGAGGATGTCCGCAAAGTTCAGACCCGCAGCTTTCACCGACACCAGAACTTCACCAGAGCCTGGTTTCAGATCCGGTTTCTGTTGAATTTCCATTACTTCAACGCCGCCGCTTCGAGTGGTAACAATTTGTCGCATGGGTGTTTAGTGTCGGCCTCTAGCTAAGCAATGCGGAGCCTTTGGAGTGCGCTTGTCGGCGCTTTGGATTGCCAAGCGCGACCTTGGCCCGGATCGAGTCGATTCTGAAAGCGATTGGGCTGAAAAGGAAAACCAAAGCGCCGACAAGTCGGCGCACTCCAAAGGCCCCGCACCAGGCTGCTAAGAAAACTGGCAGCACAGTTTTCATCCCGTGCTGCCAGTTTGAGGTGCAATCAAGAATCCACTACGAACCACTCTTCGCGGCTTCGGTGGTCTCTTTTCCCGGTTGCGGTGTGATTCGCAGGTACGGCTTTGGCGCTCGCCAACCACCCGGAAACTTCTCCTTCGCCGCTTCATCAGATAACGACGGCACGATGATCACGTCCTCGCCGTTCTTCCAATTAACCGGCGTCGCCACGCTGTGTTTTGCTGTGAGCTGTAACGAATCGATCACGCGCAGGATCTCATCAAAGTTTCGACCTGTGCTTGCCGGATAGGTGATCATCAACTTAATTTTCTTGTCCGGTCCGATGACAAACACTGATCGCACCGTGAAGATGTCGCTGATTTCGGGGTGAATCATGTCGTAGAGTTCGGCAACTTTGTGATCGGGATCGGCGATGATGGGAAAGTTAAGCGCGGTACCCTGCGTTTCCTCGATGTCCGAAGCCCAACGCTTGTGCGAGTCAGTTTGATCGACGCTGAGTCCTATGACCTTGACGCCGCGTTCGTCAAACTCAGGCTTACACTTCGCAACATAACCCAGCTCAGTGGTGCAGACGGGAGTAAAGTCTTTGGGATGAGAAAACAGGCACGCCCAACTGTCGCCAATCCACTCGTGGAATCGAATCGGACCATCGGTAGTGTCTGCAGTAAAATCGGGGGCGATATCGCCTAGTCGTAGAGCCATTTTCGAGTCTCCTTTCAAACGTGCGAAACAAGTATCTGCCTTGCGGCCGATATGCGGAGGTGTGTAAATGAGATGATTTTGGAAGCCAAAAGCCTTTTACCCCTAAAGGGATCGCAAGTCAAATTTCACTCCTTTTCAAAAACCAGATCTTAGCTTATCTCTCAAGCTGAGAGTCTTAAAGTCAGGAGGGTGGGCCAGCTGCTCTTATACCGAAGGTGTTGCGTCCTCCAGCTAAGGGTTGCGCGCTTTGGCGCTACCCTGGGATCAAGTACGAATCAAAATCCTACCCCAGCAGGGTTGTGTCTCTTTGGTGAACCAGCCCCGGAGTGACGTTAGAACGCGAAAACAATTTTCATAACTAGACCAGACGCAACCCCTTTGGGGTAGATTCCTCAACAGGCTCGATCCCCAGGGCAGCGCCAAAGCGCGCAAACCTGGGCTGGAGGCTGCAACACCTTCGGTGTAAAGAGTGGACAGGGTCCGGCTCTTCCTAACCCGGCTCTTCCTAACATTGAGACTTTCAACCTTGAGAGGTCAGCTTGAGATACTTGAGCTTGAAAACGGGTCCGAAACGCCTCTCCTTCTAACCCCATTTTCCGCAAGACCCGACCCGGTGTTATCATGACGGCACCCCTTATCCGCCTTTCTATCCCCTTGGTTCAAAATCCCCTTTGTTAAATACCAGGCTTTTCAAGGCAGAAATATGCCCAGGGATTCAGACACTCAGAAAACCACCGGGATGCCGTTGCGGCCGCCGGCTCTTCCGCGCTCCCTTTACCGTGAGATCTTTGATCATTCCAGCGAAGCTATTTCCATGGTTGATCCCGAAGGTCGTTACATCGAGCAGAACGCCGCCCACGCAAACCTGCTGGGGTACTCCGACGAGGAGATCTACGGTCAAACACCTGCCATTCACATGGGGAAGGAACGTTTTGAGCAAGTTCTGTGTGAACTGGCGACGGCTGGGGAGTACCGCGGCGAGTTCGAAGCAAACAAAAAAGACGGACAAGTTTTAGACGTCGAGCTCACGGCTTTCACCATCAGAGACGACGCCGGCGAGGTCCTCGGCTATGTGGGTATCAAGCGCGACATTACCGAACGAAAACAATCAGAGCAGGAACGTGCGGTCCTCCTCGAGCGCGAACGCGCCGCCCGGGAAGATGCCGAGAAGGCAAACCGCTTGAAAGATGAGTTCCTCGCCACTCTGTCGCACGAACTGCGCACCCCGCTAAACGCAGTCATCGGCTGGGCTCGCATGCTCAAGTTGGGGCGACTCGATCAGGAGAGTGCGAATCATGCACTACAAGTAATTGAACGAAACGCCTGGGCACAAAAACAGATCATTGAAGATATTCTGGATGTCTCGCGAGTGGTCACCGGGAAATTGCAATTGAAGATTGCGCCTCTGGATGTCGTTACGGTGGTCGATGGTGCGCTCGATGCCGTGCGACCGGCAATGGAAGCCAAGGACATTCGGGTCGAAACGATCATCGACGCCGGGCTGCGCATCATCTCTGGAGATGCGAACCGCCTGCAGCAAGTGATCTGGAACTTGCTTTCAAATGCCGCGAAATTTACTCAGCCTGGAGGGAAGGTAGAAATTCGCGTCAGCCAAACCGAGACACACGTGTCGATTCAGGTCGGCGATAGTGGTCCAGGTATTAGCAAGACTTTCTTGCCACACGTCTTTGAAAGATTTAGACAAGCCGATGGCTCAACCACCAGGACACACGGCGGCCTCGGCCTCGGCCTCGCTATAGTTCGTCATCTCGTCGAGTTGCACGGCGGCGTAATCAGCGCCGACAACCACCCGAATGAGTCGGGAGCGATTTTCACCGTGCGTCTGCCGCTGCCAACGGGTGAACTCAACCCGGAAATACTGGCTCAGGCTGCTTCAATATTCGGCGATGCCGACGTTGAAAACGCCAACCTGCAAGGTCTGAAGATCGTCGTGGTTGACGACGAGAGCGATGCTTTAGATTTGATCGCGATGGAACTGACTCAGCACGGGGCTTTTGTCAAAAGCTTTAGCAACGCCAACGAGGCGTTGGCAGCGCTAGAGCACGATGAGTTTGACGTGCTCATCTCCGACATCGGAATGCCGGAGATGGATGGGTACCAACTAATACGTAAGGTGCGGCAATCCGAGTCCGGCAAACGTAAACGGATCCCGGCAGTAGCACTGACCGCCTATGCTCGCGTGCAGGATCGCATGCGCGCGATCCTTGCTGGGTACAACACGCACGTGCCGAAACCGGTAGAGGCTAACGAATTGCTTACGGTCGTCGCGAGTTTGGCCGGGCGGATGGGCAAGAATTATAGTTAAGACCCAAAGAAATTAGCCGCGAATGCACGCAGATCAACCGGATCTGAAAAGCAGAGAACGTGAAATGGAGAGACAGTGTTTCGTTGCCTCAGATCCGTTTCATCCGCGTGTATCCACGGCCAATTTTCCTGCAGAACCAACCTCGCGAACCTGCTAACATGGCCTCATGCAAAAGCGCTGCACCTGGGCCAGAACCGAACCCTCAATCGCATATCACGACGGTGAATGGGGCGTGCCGTTGCACGACGATCGTGGCCTATTTGAATTTCTCATACTCGAAGGAGCGCAAGCCGGGCTTAGCTGGGAAATTATTTTGAAGAAGCGCCTGGCCTATCGCCTCGCTTTCGATAATTTTGATCCCGCAAAGGTCGCTCGCTATACGGATCGCAAAGTTGCTGCGTTGCTCAACAACGAAGGCATAGTCCGGAACCGTTTGAAGATTGCCTCTGCTGTTCAGAACGCTAAGTCATTTCTGGAAGTACAGCGCGAGTTTGGCTCGTTTGATAAATATGTGTGGTCCTTCGTCAATGACGAACCCATCAATCGAAAACGCGGCACTGGAATCGTGGCGAGCACTCCGCTGTCGGATCAACTCAGCAAGGATCTGTTAGGCCGTGGCTTCAAGTTCGTAGGTTCAACCATCTGCTATTCGTTCATGCAGGCAGTCGGCATGGTCAATGATCACGATCACAATTGCTTTCGCTTTCGTGAGATTACGGAGTCTGACAAAATTCTGAAGTGAAGTCCTGCGGCGGCTTTGCCACATCCCTTGCGGTCAGCCTCCGGCTTACCGACAACGCCTCTTTCAACAGGCTATGCCTTCGAGAGCATTCACAGGCATAGCCCCCGGTGATAAACGGTCTCGGTAAGCCAGGGGCTTACCCCAAAGAATGCGGCAGAGCCGCCCAATTCCGGACAACCAACTATGGTTACGGCTAACAATCATATGAAACTAGCCATACTGCTTGGATTAATTTTTACGCTGCCAGCGTCCATCACTGCGCAGTCTTCAATTCGCACGTACCGTCAGGCAAACGAATATCGAATTCTGCAGGAGTTCGTCGAGTTTCTGGCGATTCCAAACGTCGCCTCGGATACTGAGAATATTCTTCGAAACGCTGCTCACCTCAGCGAGATGATGAAACGACGCGGTTTGAGTCCGCGTCTCTTGAAACCAAAAAATCCCAAGGCGCCGCCGGCGGTTTACGGTGAATTGCTGGTTCCCGGTGCTACGCGAACGGTGGTGCTTTATGCGCACTACGACGGCCAGCCCACCGATCCTAACCAATGGACCGGGAGTTTGCCCTGGCAGCCTGTATTTCGCTCCGCAGCTATCGAAAAAGGCGGCACAAAGATCGCGCTGTCGAATCCGATCAATCCGGAATGGCGTTTATATGCGCGCTCGGCGTCGGACGATAAAGCGGGTGTGATGGCGATTCTCACGGCCGTCGATGGTTTGCGAAAAAGTGGTGTAACACCAACTGCAAACTTGAAGTTCTTCTTTGATGGCGAGGAGGAAGCAGGTTCGCCGCATCTTGCCGAGATTATTCAAGCGCACAAAGATTTGCTGGCGGCTGATGCCTGGCTGATTTGCGATGGACCAGTGCATCAGTCCGGACGAAAGCAGGTCGTATTCGGAGTTCGCGGCGATACGAATGTCGATGTCACGGTGTATGGAGCAAAGCGTCCGTTGCACAGTGGCCATTACGGGAATTGGTCGCCCAATCCGGCGATGAGGCTGGCAAAGTTGTTGAGTTCTATGAAGGACGATGCGGGACGCATCACGATTGCCGGCTGGTATGACGATGTAGAACCGCTGGGCGAAGCTGAGCTTAAAGCTATCACCGACGCTCCGCTTTACGATGATGAACTAAAGACCCAACTCGGTTTGAGCCGGACCGAGAACTCTCGCAAGACGCTGCTTGAATTAATCAATGAGCCTTCGCTTAACATCAACGGGATGAGCAGCGGCGATGTCGGTGCGCTGGCGCGAAACGTGATTCCTACAACCGCGACCGCTGTTCTCGATTTGCGTTTGGTCAGAGGCAACGACTATCGACGACAGTTTGAGAAGCTGGTCACACACATTCGCAAGCAGGGCTTTCACGTAATCGATCGCGAGCCGACTGAAGCAGAGCGGCTGAAGTATCCGTTGATCGCAAACGTGCACCATCGTTCTGGTGGTTATAACGCAGAGCGGACGCCGATGGGCCTACCGCTGTCAAAGTCGGTGATCGATGCAGTTCAAACGACGACGACAGAACGGGTCGTGCAGTTGCCAACCGCTGGCGGCAGTCTGCCGTTGTCGATCATCAGCGAGAATTTACGCACCGTGACCATCACCGTCCCCATCGCAAACTACGACAACAATCAACACGCGGAGAACGAGAATATTCGTATCCAGAATCTTTGGGACGGTATCGAAACAATGGCTGCGTTGATGACGATGAAGTGGGTTACATGGACGCAGTGAATAGCAAACAGCAGACAGCAGACAGCAGACAGCAAACAGTAAGAACTTCTCAACCACTCGCGCAATCACACTTACATAGGTGTGCGAATTCTGCGCCAGCGAACGATTCCCGTTCTGCGCGATTGTCGAGTTGATTGTAGGGGTGTCCCTCCGTGGGCAC
>JANNON010000338.1:0-5831 GCA_031399105.1 Blastocatellia bacterium
ACCTTTGCCACGTTGGCCATTCCTTTGATTCCTGCGATCGTGCTGGCGGCAAAGCGAAACGCCGTGGGTGCACAGTCAAAACGCGGTAAAAGCAAAGCGGCCGGTCAATCGGCCGTCTTCATTTTAGGGGGTGGCTCACCAAAGAACTTCCTCTTACAAACTGAACCACAGATTCAGGAAGTACTCGGCATAGATGAGCGCGGCCACGATTATTTTTTGCAGGTCACTGACGCTCGGCCTGACACGGGCGGACTCTCGGGCGCCACGCCAGGAGAAGCAGTGTCGTGGGGCAAAGTTGATCCCGATCGATTGCCTGACGCTGTTGTCTGCTATGTCGATTCTACTGTAGCGCTGCCGATCATTACGGCTTATGCTTTAGCTCGACATGAACCTCGCGAACCGAAACGACTATACGATCGGCGTGGCGAGTTCATGGATCTGCTGTTATCGGAATACAAGAAATCAAAACGACGTTAGCGACCGCTACTGAAATCACGAAAGGGAGTAAAGCCGTATCTTCATGGGAAAAACGCTTATACGAGATGCCGGAAACACAGTGTCCGCCGCGCCGAAGCGATCAAACTACGACTGTTTGAAATGTCCGGCGTACTGCTGCTCAGTTTACGACCGCGTGCAGGTGACTCTTCGCGACTTGAAGAGGCTGGCAAAGCACTTTGGTGTAACTCCTGAGATTGCCGCGCAACGCTACACAAAGATGTACGACGCCAAAGAGCGCGTCCTCAAGCGCAAAGCAGATCACTTGTTAGGCGAAGCTTGCGCCTTTCTTGATCGCGAAACGCGCGGCTGCACGATCTATCACGCCCGGCCGTTGGTGTGTCGCGAGTTTCCCACGACATCGCGCTGCGCTTACTACGATCTTTTAAGGTTCGAACGCACGCAACAGGACGATCAAAGTGTCGTGCCGCTGGTGAAGATTACTTTTACAAACGGGAAGAAATAATTAGAGGTACCTGTTATGAATGAATTCTTAGCAAAGATGATTGGCAGAAAGCTGGACGTCTACTGTGGAGGCGCGTCCAGCTTAAGAGGAGAAGTGATTCGTGTTGACGCGGGTGTGCTCCATCTCAAGGACAGCGATCAAAAGATGTGCTTCGTGGCTATCGACAAGATCATTGTCGTTTGGGAAGCTCGCGACGATGAGCATCGCGCCGGGTTTGTTCCCAGTATTCTGAACAACAAGTAGCTAAACCGATCTCTCAAGACAAAAACGCCGTCACTTTTTATCGCGACGGCGTTTCAGTTTTATGGGGGAACGAGTTATTCAGCAGTTGTTGCGGGCACCGGTACTCTGCGAAATCCGTCCAGGCGCGAGACCCAGTAATCGCTGAAAGTTGAGTAGATAACTCCGTGGTTTCGTGAAGCGTGATAGAAACCACGTTCATCTGCAACCACGCCAACGTGGGCAAGGTTACTAAAAAACACCAGCGTTCCAAACTTGTACTTCTCGTTTTCCGTCGGTGCTTCAAAGCGCGACCAGAGGGTTCGGGCGCTCACACGCTCAAACCTGATTCCGGCCTGCTGAAAGATGCTCCATACGAATCCGGAACAATCGTAGTTGTATGGCCCAGTGGCGCCCCAACGATATCGCGCGCCCAGCCGCTCATCGATTGCCGATGACATTACACTTTGAAAATTGAATGGCGAAGAAGATGAATCACCAATTGTTGGAATCTTCGCGCGCTTAATGTCTTCTGCGGACGCCATTGAAACAATCAATGGTTCGTCTGCTTGCATCGCCAATTCATCGACTTCGGCGCTTCTGGCCAAAGGAGCTGTTTGTTTCGGTCGGGCGTCGCTTTTTTGCGCTACCGCTGATACTGCCATGCTAAGGCTAAAACATGCGGCTATCGCGCAGGGGAACAGTTTTCTAAACGTCATAAAGGGGACTGTCTCTCCTTCTTTTAATTGCGACTAACTTTTTTCGGGGATTCATTTCGTGAGGGCACTGCTTGAATCGAATTGGAGTGTAACGTTTCAACTGTGACGCAACAAGAACCAATGTGACTGTTTCGTGACGGGGCACAATTTTGTCGAAGGACGAACCAAAAGAGTCCGATCCCCGCACGACTACCTTGAGTGATTTTTAGTAGGAAGAGGTGAAGGCGTTTGATCCCCGCACACAAATGCGGTCAATCTGGAAGAATCGCGAGTGATCCCCCAAGAGGCCTGAGGAAATTTCGGATCAACCGTGAGCGCGAATAGACTTGTAGAGATTTAGAGCGAATAACAAAGTCAGTGCGAGAGTCATCAGGGCACCTACCTGTAATTATTTTGTCGGTATCTTAGTTAAATACCGAATACAGGCGTGGTACCGAAGAATTTTTCTATCAAGTGACCTGACCTGCCGCGTGATAGTTCAAACCCACACTGATTACCTTTTGCAGCAGTTGATCGTACTCAACCCCGGAGTGCTCCGCCGACTCAGCAAAATCTTCACCATGAGCAATCTGAGGATTTGGATTGGCTTCAAGGAGGTAGAACTGTCCATCTTCCGTAAGCCGATAATCCAGGCGCGCATAGCCGGTCAAGAAAAGATAGCGGTAAATACGTTTTGAAAGACGCTCGATCGTTTTGTGCTGTTCCGGAGTAAGTTCGGCGGCCTTGGTCTTCACCCCGACGCGCTCCTGATACGCCGGATCCCATTTCACCTTCAGCGTCGCAATGTTCTCCGAGCCCTCGGGCAATTTCTCCATAACCAATTCCCAGGGTGCATAAGTTTGAACGTTCTGATTACCAATCACGCCTACATAGATCTCACGACCTTTTATGAATTGTTCGGCAATGGCCGCGGTTTTGTTCTGGCGGTGAATGAACTCGACCCGCTGTGCCAGTTTTTCCTCATCGTGTACGACGGAGGCTTGTGAGATTCCGACTGAGCCTTCTTCGCTTATCGATTTGACGAGCAGGGGAAATTTCAATCGTTTCGGCCTCCGTACCTTTCGATTCATCGGAAAGACCGCAAAGTTCGGGACCTGAATACGGTGATACGCAAGGATCATTTTGGTAAGCGCCTTGTCATGCGCGAGAGTTAAGCCGCGCGGATTGCATCCCGTGTAGGCCTGCTTCATTAACTCGAGATAACTGACGACGTGCTGATCGTAGAGCGGGTAGCCATGAAATTCTTCGAGGAGATTAAAAGCAATGTGCGGCTTGTGCTCCATGAGGGCGTTGCCGATGACATTCAATTGATTGTAGAGCCCGACGGGATAAACGTCGTGGCCCATTTTCTTCAAGGTTGAGGTCACGTCGAATTCAGTTTTTACCGCAGCCTTGTCCTTATCACTCCAACCGTCCAGCGAATCAGGCGGCACAAGGTCCTCATGCACGAGCACGATGATCCGCAGTTTCTTTTTTGGCTCGAAAGTCATACCGCAATTCGATGATAACCCGAGTGCAGCACATTCATTACTTGAACCGTCAAAACAATCATGACCCGTCGTCGCGCTTCACGCTGGGGAATAACCACGCGCAATTTCAATTCTTTACATCGGTCAATCATGTTCTGCAGCACGTGATCGATAGTGTACTGGTGAACACCGGTACCTTCAGCAACTATTTGCCGCACTTCGCGGCGCACGCTGCGAATGAAGCTCGCCGCGCTAAGTCGAGAGTGGTAGCGTGGATCGTCAGAAAAGATGCGACTCAGGTCTCGGTCATAAACGGCCGGCCATTCGAAATCATATCGCTCGCGCTTACGTCGATAGTGTTCGCGCAGAGTTGTTCGCACCGCTGACAACGGTTCAACTTTCGTGCGCAAGCGATTGCTCGGCCTGGTTCCGGCCAGTTCATTCATCACCTCATCGATGTACTCGAGCTTTCGCAGCGCGGGCCACCCTTTGTAACGACGACGCCAACGAGAACGCGGCGTGAGCCAGACCGCAAACGTCTCGGCAAAATCCTCAGCTGGGTGGGCCTGCGCATACCAGGCGCGCAGATGCAGAACATAATTTCGGCTTCGGGGTTTTGGTTTGTAAAAATCCGGATAAGGCTGGGCGAACGAGCCGAACAGCTCGCGCCAGCGTCTCTTGAAGTGCAGACGAAATGCAGTGTCGAGTGCATGGCCAGCCTCATGCCTTAGAATACGCATGCATTCCGGGTCGGTCCCGCCTTCCACTTCCAACATCTGCTTGCGCTCGAGTTTGATTAGCCGCGGATGGGCCAGGTAAAAAGGTATGGCTATACCGGGAACGCCGTCGGGCGAAAACCATTCTTCCGAAAGCCACACGTGTGGTTTGAAACGGATGCCGCGCTCATTCAACTCGTCATATAAACGGATGATGTGTGGCTCGAGAAAGGAGCCCTTGATCTTGACGGCCAGATCGCAAATCCGCATGTCGAGCAGATGTTCATCGGAGAGTCTGTGCCAGGGGAAGCGATAACTCACGCGGATCGCCGCTCCAGTTTTCGCAGATTTACTCGAAAAAACTGCAGTATTAGTGAGTATGAAATGGACGCGGACAGAAGCATAGACAGGATAAAACCACGGACCTTAACCGTCGAATGTGATTTCAGGATTGCTGAGCGAGGCCATTGTAGCGGCCTCTGAATGGATGCGCTAGCGAGACTGGTCTTTCATTAGCGGCCGGGCACGACGCCGGTCTTGAGATAAGACGAGGGGCAGAATTTTTCGATCAAGCAATCCTCGCAGAAAGGACTACGCGCTTTACAAATCTTGCGACCGTGGGCGATCAGCAGATGCGGGAAAATTATCCAATCCTTCCTGGGGACAATCTGGCTCAAGTCCTGCTCGATTTTTTCAGCGCTCTTCTCTTTGGTCAGTCCCAGTCGCCGTGAGAGTCGCGTGACATGAGTGTCGACAACAACGCCCGACGCGATGTGAAAAGCATTTCCCATTACGACGTTCGCTGTCTTGCGCGCGACACCGGGAAGCTCGAGGAGTTCGCCCATGGTTTGCGGGACTGCGCCATCGTATTCGTCAACCAGCATCTTCGCAGTCCCCTGGATTGACTTTGCTTTGTTCCGGAAAAAACCGGTCGTGCGGATGTCTTGCTGTAATTCGAGCGGAGAGACTTTCAAGTAGTCCGCCGGCTTTCGATATTTGCGAAAGAGAGCAGCGGTGACGATATTGACGCGCTCGTCCGTGCATTGCGCTGAAAGAATAGTGGCAATCAGCAACTCAAACGCGTTCGAGTGATTGAGTGAGCACGTGGCATCGGGATAAGCGCGCTGCAACGCTCGTATGATTTTTTTAACTCGTTCGCTGAGATCTGATTTAGGCAAGTCGTCCTCCAAAACGCGTCACGAAGTCAGTCCCACCTTCCGGCGAAACTCAGGCGGGAACAGGGTCCACCTTCCTGACCGTGAGACAGCGCGTCTGGTCTTCCTGATATTCAACGCGTTAGTTTTCACACAGTCTTTATCGCGAGGTGGCTGACTTTCCATATCGAGTTCCGTTATCGATGACCATGAGCAATCTTCACAGCTTCTGGCAATGATCGCAGCCGCAACATCGCAAGAACTCCCAGCATAGGGCCGGGAGCGAGAATCGCAAATGCATATTGCCAGCCCACGACAGCAACCAGATGCGGAATCAATTCGATCGAGACTGAAGTCAAAAGGAACCCGATGCACGTTTGAATCGTCAGAGCAGTTCCGAGGTACTGCGGATCACCTAGTTCAGTGACACAAGTCGAGAATTGTGCTGAGTCGGCAACCACCGTCGCGCCCCAAATGGCAGCAATCAGAAATAACAGGATCGGATGTCCTGCGAAAAAAAACCCGATAATCAGACAACAGGTCCCACTGATTGCCATGGCCCACGAGGTGACCGTCGTGCGGCCGATGCGATC
>JANNON010000364.1:0-3138 GCA_031399105.1 Blastocatellia bacterium
GGACCCGATCTGGAACCCAAGCAGCAGCGCATCGACTCCGCCTACGTGGAAAAGATGTTGTCCGAAACCGTGAAGGATCAAGACCTCAGCCGGTACATTCTGTGAAACAAGCGATTACCCCTTTGGTTAATCCCAACTCCCGCTGCATCTACCAGAATAGAACGTCGTCCCTGTCAGCCAGATTATTCGTGGTCACGGTTGCGGCGGTCCTCAGCGTCTTTATCGGTGCGTGCGGAAAACGCCGTCCGCCGTTGCCTCCCATCGAGCGCGTGCAGCAACGAACGGAATTGCTCTCCGGCGCTCAACGAGGCAATCAGGTAATCCTCAGTTGGCCGGCCCCCATCCGAAATGCACCTGACTCCAGCGTACAGAGCATTAGGCGCATCGACGTCTATCGCCTGGCACAGCGCCCGACGGCTCCGTTGCCTCTTACGGAAGAAGAGTTCTCCGCGAAATCGACACTGATCGGTTCGGTAACCTACGATCAGATCAAGAATGCAGGGGACACGTTGACGTACGTCGACACACTCGAACTTGCAGGCCAACCAACCCGGCTTAGGTATGCCATCACTTACGTTAACGCGTCCGATCAGCGCGCCGCGTTCTCCAACTTCCTGCTGATCGAGCCGGCGGCACGCATCGCTCAGCCCCCCAGTCTGGTTGCCACCGACAAAGAGAATACCGAAGAAGGCGTGGTGCTCACATGGCAACCGCCGGCAGCGAATATCGACGGTTCTACTCCAGTGAACTTGCTCGGCTACAACGTCTATCGAGTTGACGAGGCGCAAACGGACGTCGGTCAGACTCCACTTAATTCGCCGCTCGTTTCAGGGACGCAGTACGTCGATAAGAGCGCGCAGTTTGGCGGCAAGTATCGATATGTTGTTCGCTCGGTTTCGCTCGGCACTGAAGGCGCGCAAGTCGAAAGTCTGAATTCGAACTCGCTCACAGTTTCGCGCGTCGATCTCTTCCCTCCTTCAGCACCGTCGTCGTTGAGTATCGTCGCGGGCATTGGTCGGATTTCGATATTCTTCCAAACCAACCCCGAACCCGACATAGCCGGCTACCATATTTATCGCTCAACCGATCCTGACTTGCCGAAAGATAAGTGGACGAAATTAAACACAGAGCTGCTTACCCGGACGACCTATCAGGACGAGCGAGTTGAGGCAGGCAAGCGCTACTACTTTTATGTGACCGCAGTGGATCAGGCCGGCAACTTGAGTCCGCCATCCGAGGTTGTTTCGGAAGTCGGTCTTTGATCGTTCACAATTTTGAGGAGAGTCAACGATGAAGTTTTTTATCGATACCGCAAACCTAAACGAGATACGCGAAGCCGTCTCATTCGGTATAGCTGATGGCGTTACTACCAATCCTTCGCTGATCGCAAAAGAAGGTGGCGTTGAGTTCAAGCAGCACATCGCGGCGATCTGCGATCTGGTCAGGGGCCCGGTGTCAGCCGAAGTGACGAGCACCGATGTTGACGGAATGATCCGTGAGGGACGTGAGTACGCGGCCATCGCGAAGAACGTTGTGGTCAAGTGTCCGCTGACACGTGAAGGGTTGAAAGCCACCCGCGCGTTGTCTGACGAAGGAACGAAAGTAAATGTCACGCTCTGCTTTTCTGCCGCGCAGGCGATTATGGCGGCCAAAGCGGGAGCCGCTTTCATCAGTCCGTTTCTTGGCAGACTTGATGACATCGGAGAGAACGGATTGATCCTGTTGCAGGACATCGTGGACATCTATCGAAACTACGATTGGGAGACTCAGGTGCTCGCCGCCAGTATTCGTCATCCGATTCATGTGATTGAGGCTGCGCGAATGGGAGCGCACGTTGCGACGATGCCTTTCAAAGTGATCGATCAGCTTTTCAATCACCCGCTCACGGACAAAGGCCAGGCACAGTTTCTGGCAGACTGGCATAAGAGCGGTCGCAAGTAATGATCACCGTCCGGGTCCACAAGTATGATGGCTCGGAACACAAGAGTTGGACCGCGCGGGTGCTCAAGGAAGACGGAACACTGCTGGTTCTTGATGCAGAATTCGCGGAAGAGGTTCAGCACGATCTGCTGGGAACGATTGCGCGCGGCACAAAGAGCATCGAGTATTATTGGCTGGATCGTTGGTACAACGTTTTTTGCTTTTTGCACCCGGACGGCTCACTAAGAAACTATTACTGCAACGTTAACATCGCCCCTGGCTTTGATGGGCAGGTCCTCAGTTATGTGGATCTGGATATCGATATCCTGGTCCAGACGGATTTTTCTTATGCGATACTCGACCTTGATGAGTTCGAAGAAAATGCTAAGCGTTACGGTTATCCCAATACGGTGGTTGAGAACGCGCAACTAGCGGTGCAGC
Organism: Blastocatellia bacterium; assembly: GCA_031399105.1. Lineage (GTDB taxonomy): Bacteria > Acidobacteriota > Blastocatellia > Pyrinomonadales > Pyrinomonadaceae > PSRF01. The sequence continues at coordinate 2,362 of JANNON010000364.1, forward strand.
AATTGGTGCAGTTGATCGAGAACCGTAGTTTCCCATTTGCTGATCAGGAACCTGAATGACTTCAAAACAACAACCGGAACAAGCTAAGACGAAGCTCGGCATCCTCAGGGAGCGCGCCCAGCAGGCGGAGTCTGGCGGCGGGCCCGAAAGAATTGCGAAGCAGCATGCGGCGGGAAAGATGACGGCGCGCGAGCGGGTTGAGTTTTTGCTGGATGAAAACTCCTTTGAAGAATTCGATCGTCTGGTCGTTCATCGCTCGCGAGACTTCGGTTTGGACCAGCAACTTTATCCCGGCGATGGCGTGATCACTGGCCATGGACTCGTCGAGGGCAGAAAGGTCTTTGTCTTTGCTCAGGACTTCACCGTTTTCGGCGGTTCGCTTTCAGAGACGCACGCCGAAAAGATTTGCAAAGTAATGGATCTCGCGATGAAAGTGGGCGCGCCGATTATCGGGTTGAATGATTCTGGCGGGGCTCGCATTCAAGAAGGCGTTGTCAGTCTCGGCGGCTACGCTGACATTTTCCTGCGTAACACATTGGCCAGCGGAGTGGTGCCGCAAATCAGTTGCACGATGGGGCCCTGCGCCGACGGCGCGGTTTATAGTCCGGCCATCACGGACTTTAACGTGATGGTTAAAGACACCTCATATATGTTCATTACCGGTCCCGATGTGATCAAGACCGTTACGCATGAAGATGTAACGAAGGAAGAACTGGGCGGGGCCGTGACACACAATCATGTGTCCGGCGTGGCGCATTTTGCGGCCGACTCGGACGA
>JANNON010000401.1:0-9126 GCA_031399105.1 Blastocatellia bacterium
ACGAAGAAGGCAGCGTAAGCAAAGATGACGAGTGTCGTGTGGATCGGAAATAACCAGGTTGCCGAAAAGTAGCTTGTGGGACTGGCAGAATTAGTTCCTACACCAATGAAGATCGTAATAAAAGTCAGCAGGGCAACCAGTGGCAACGTGAAAACCCCAAGCGCCTGCGTGCGATAACGATAGAGCACCAAGGCGTACGTCGCGGTCAGCGTCCAAGCCAAAAACGAAAGAGTTTCCCGGAGGTTGAAAAGTGGATAGTGACCGTCGATAGCCCAATCAGCCAACAGGGCAATCGTGTGAAGCAGGAATCCCACCGCGAGTGCCCAAAGAGATACTCTTTGCAGTGACCGGCGCTTATTCACAAAGGCCAGCACCGCGTGAATCGCGGCAACGACGTAGGCAGCCAAAACGGCCAGTAGTAGGGATCTCATCAGAAAAGATTAGGACAGCGACATCTTAAATAGTCCAAAGTCCAAAGTCGAACGTCAATACGAAGTTCAAAGTGCAAAGTCCAAAGTCGAAAGCAAGTGTCCCAAGCCCCGGCTGTTTCCTCGACTGTCAAAAATACCATCATAGTTGGGCATTCGGACATTGGGCTTTCGACATTGGACTTTGGACTTTGGACTTTCTCTCTTTGGACTTTCTCTCTTTGGACTAGGGTTAGCAAACGTTATTCTGCCCGTGACCATCGTAGCAGCAGTCTTTACCAGCCTTAGCTAGAAACTACACAGGGATAAGAGGGGAGAAGTGATGCTTTCTCAGACTTCCCATTTATGCGCGCTTGCTTTCTTATGTTTGCTGCTTACGGGAATCGCGTCTGCGCAACGAGATCCGCAGAAGCGACGTCCACCGTTGAAACCTGCTGCGACTACTCCGAGCCCTCAACCCACCATTGAACCGTCTCCCGAACCGTATGAGCCGCAGGATCTGGACACAGTTAAAGTTGAGACAGACGTTGTCACCGTCCCGGTCATAGCCCTGGATCGTGATGGCATCTATGTGCCTAATCTAACTAAGGAGGATTTCTCCATCGCTGAGGATGGTGAAAAACAGGAGATCGCGTTTTTCGCGACAGTCAGCGCTCCCTTCACTGTGGTGCTAATGCTGGACACGAGCGCTAGTGCACAAGAGAAGTTGGGTGACATTCGCCGCGCGGCCGTCTCATTTGTTGAGCAGTTACATGGCAAAGATAAAGTGAAAGTGATCTCGTTCAGTGACGAGATCAACGATCACAACGAGTTCACCAGCGATCGCGCCTTACTGCGAGCCGCCATAAATAAGACGGTGCCAGGACAGGGCACAAAGCTCTACGACGCATTTTCGTCAGCACTCGATTCACTAAGGACCATCAAAGGTCGGAAGGCAATAGTACTGTTTACTGATGGCGTGGATCGCATTAGTGACCTGGCAACATATGCCAGCACGTTGCGCGGTTTGGATGAAGAGGGCGTGGTTGTTTATCCGATTCGCTACGACACGCGTGCTGAAACAGAGCGACTGGTTCGCCGCCAGGCAGAGGAGCAGGGACCAGCGCTACCGACTATCGGAGTCATTCGCGCACCTTCGCGTGGCACGACGGCCCCGACTTTTCCGAGCGATGATCCCAGCACAGTACCAACTTCCGGCTCGCGCAGAACCGGTCCGCTGGGACTGCCTTTGCCGGAAGAGATCATGCGCCGGCGCCGCGAAGATCAGGAACGTGACCAACGCGACCAACGCGGCGGCGACTATCCCTCACCAACCAACTTGCCTGATGCCTCCACACGACGACCCAATGATCCGAACGGACCAAGTGGCACCGGCTCCGGACGAGATACGATGCCAGGAAATACTCGAACTTCGCATCCGCGAAGGGAGGACGATTCTATCGGAGCGATGCTCGATATGGCTTATTCGACTGCTGATAGTTACTTGAAAGAGCTGGAGAGAAAATCAGGAGGGCGGCTCGTGCGCGCCGATACACTCGCATCGTTGCCCGATGCTTTTGCTAAGATCGCAGCGGAGTTAAGAACGCAATACGCAATTGGTTACTATCCGGTGAACAAAGAGCGTGACGGAAAGTATCGAAAGATCAAAGTGACTACCACGAAGAAGGATGTAGTGATCCGAGCGCGACCTGGATATTCGCGTTCATAGAACAGAGTTTTGACGGTATCAGTCCATCGATATGCGGAGCCTTTGGAGTGCGCCGACTTGTCGGCGCTTTATTTCGTCCAGCGCTGTAGATACTTGACCCGGAGGAACAAGTTCAAAGCGCCGACAAGTCGGCGTACTCCAAAGGCTCCGCCGCTCGCTGCTCCTTTGTCACCGTCGCTTGTTTCGACTCGATCTCCCGTGTTAGCTTTCCCGCTCCAGAGAATTCAATCAAACTCCTTGTCCAAGGTTACTAAGAACTCCGGTTACTAAGAACTCCGATTGAGCTATGCCTGACAGAAGCGAAGCTTGGGAACTACTCTGTGAGTACACCAAAGGCGACAGCCTGCGTAAGCACGCGCTCGCGGTGGAGACGGCGATGCGTGCGTCTGCAAAACGATATGGCGAACCGGATGCTGATGTAGACGAGTGGGGTCTGGTGGGGCTGCTCCATGATTTCGACTACGAGATGTTTCCCACGGCTGATCAACATCCGTTCACGGGCGCGAATATTTTGTGTGGGCGCGGATACTCCGAGCGCATCATCAAAGCGATCATGGGCCATGCCACGTACACGGGTGTACCGCGCGACACTTCAATGGCGAAGGCGCTGTTTGCGACGGATGAACTCTGTGGGTTCCTCGTAGCGTGTGCGCTCGTGCGACCTTCGAAGAGTCTGGATGACGTTGAGGTCTCGTCGGTGAAGAAGAAGTTGAAAGACAAGGCCTTTGCTCGTTCGGTAAATCGAGACGACATCCGGCAGGGTGTGGAAGAACTAGGCGTGGATCTCGACGAGCATATTCGATTTGTGATCGACTCACTGCGGCCAGTGCAGGAACAGATCGGATTGAAATCAGTTAGTGACGATCAGGCTACGGGTCGCATTTGAAGCGGCTGTGGTTGCGACGGCTGGCGGGGAGCAGTCACGATTGAGGCCACGATAAAGGCTGCGAGACTTAAGAGGATTGAAAGAACCGCAGTCATTGCTGCCTGTAGTTTGCGACGACGTGCCGTGTGCCGGTAGACGAAGATGGCGGCGAACAAGCATGAGGCGAGCGGCAGGAGCAGAGTCGCCAAAACCAGCTGGCTCGGCGAGGTCACCGAACGCATATCTGCGAAGACCGCGAGAATTATTGCGATGGCTGCACCCGCCCCTAGGATGGTGGCAAGCAATGAGGCAATGATTACGAGCTTCAGACGCATCGTTTCGTTTTCTGAATAGCTTTTGGTGCTGGATATCGGGCTTGTGCGACATTCCCTGAGTGCGGCGCAAGAATAGCACAAGCACCGAGAAGGTCTCAGGACTCAGGACTCAGTCTTTGAGATCTGAGATCTGAAATTTCAGATCTCAGAGAGACCTATTAACCACGACCCAATACCCTTAGATCTGAGATCTAAAATCTGAGATCCGAGATCCGATGACCCTGAGACCCTGAGACCCGAGCCCGATTCAGTATGAGAAGCGCACTAATCTACCTATCCGAACGCGAAGGTCTCAAAGACTTCGCCACTCGCTTTGGCTTCTTCAAACGCCTAACTACGCGTTTCGTCGCGGGCGAAGACATTGACGAAACCGTCGCAGCCATCCGGCAAATCAACGCCGACGGCTGCACTGCTTCTTTCGACCATCTGAACGAATCGGTTGCCAGCGCGGAGGAAACCCGCGCAGAGGTAAGGGAATACCTGAACATTCTGAAGGTTATTGACGAGACTGGAATTCGGTCTAACGTCTCGATCAAACTGACGCAGTTTGGTCTGAAGTTAGATCCTGAACTCGCTTACCAAAACGCCCGCACGGTTGTTGAAGATGCGGCTCGTCGTGGAACTTTCGTCCGCATCGACATGGAAGGTTCGGACGTCACCCAGATCACGATCGACATCTTCAAACGCTTGCGGGCCGAGTTCGGACTAAATGATGTAGGGATCGTGCTGCAGTCTTACTTGCGGCGCACTTACGATGACGCGGTGGATATTCTTAAGATTCCGGCACGCATCCGCATCTGTAAGGGCGCTTATAACGAACCGGCTGAAGTAGCTTTCCCGGATAAGAAAGACACGGACGAAAACTATGTACGCGTGATGCAGTTGCTACTCTCGAGCGGCATCTATCACGGCATCGCCACTCACGATCCCAAGATGATTAATGCCACCATTCGGTACGCGCGGGAGCAGGGAATCGGGAAAGAGGCGTTTGAGTTTCAGATGCTGTACGGTGTGCGACGAAATCTGCAGCGGCAACTCGCGAAAGATGGTTACAACATGCGAGTGTACGTCCCCTATGGCAAACACTGGTATCCTTACTTCATGAGACGCCTGGCCGAACGTCCGGCAAACATTTGGTTCGTGTTGAAGAACCTGCTCAAAGGTTAATCCCCAATGGAAAATATAGTTTGGATCCTGTGGTGCATCCTTGGTGCCATTCTGATTGTCGCCGAAGTTTTCTCTGCGGGGTTCGTGCTCTTGTGGTTTGGTATTGGCGCGCTCGCAGCGGCCTTCGCCGCGATTGTCGGTGTGGACAGCCTCGCGCTTCAGTTTTTGATCTTCGCCGTTGTTTCGCTCGGATTGACCGCCGCCTCACGCACGATCTTCGTCAACTACTTTTCACGCGAGAAGACCGGCGACTCTTTAAAAACAGGTGTTGACTCGTTGCCCGGTAAGACTGGCATCGTCGTTTCTTCCAGCCGTGGGTCGTTGCAGGAAGGTGCGGTGAAAGTATTTGGTTCGACGTGGACTGCGTATCCAGTGGAAGGCGAAGATCCTTTGGAAGCGGGCGAGCGAGTGATTGTGGAGCGAATTCAGGGCGCGTCGATTTATGTGCGGCGTTTGGGCGAAGAAGCGGATTGGCGGCAGAAAGCGCTGCCAGGAGAATAAATGGCCGCATCAAATGCGCAGTCAGTAATGGTGGTTTACCCCCGCTGGCGCAATTCCACAAGCACCAACAATTATCCAACAAGGCGGGGGTAAACCACCCTTCCTGACTGCAAATCTACCCAACTTAGATTGTTGTGTGTACCGTCGAAGCCGCTGCCGGAATTATTGTGGTTCCGTGTCAGCTTCGTAGCTATCGTCGAGGGTTTTGTCTTCGTCTAACTGAGGCAGTTCGATCGTGATGCGATCGTTGGTAGGGGCTTCGAGTTCGTCGCCATTGAATCGTGCCAGCACAACGGTGATGTTGTCTTCGCCGCCACGCGCGTTTGCTTCTGCTATCAGCTCCGTACAAGCCGTCGCGAGTTCCGGGTTGCTCAACACGATGTTCTGAATATCTTCCGCTTTCAACTTGCCGGATAAACCATCGCTACAAAGCAAAAGCGTATCGCCGCGTCGTAAACGTATCCGTCCGGTCACTGGAGTTACATCGCTTTGGGCGCCGAGCGCCTGCAGAATGACGTTGCGGAACATGTGAGTCTCCGCTTCGGCTTCGCTAATCTGGCCCACATCGACAAGCTGTTGCACGAGCGACTGATCTTTCGTCGCCAGTCGAATCTGATCCTGACGGATCAAATAAGCGCGGCTGTCACCCACCTGGACTAAATCCAGCATGTCATCGCGAACGGCAGCACCGGTAAAAGTAGCTCCCATTCCGGCACAGCGTGAGTCTTCCTGACTTTTCAGATGAATAGCGAGATTGGCGTAGACAGTAGCGTTCTTCAGGCAATCGACAAGCGGGAGATCAGACTGACAACCATCGTCCTCTTCAGTGCCCATCAGCATTTCGCGGACGGAATCAACGGCCATGCGGCTGGCAACATCTCCAGCAAGCGCGCCGCCCATGCCGTCGGAAACGACCAGGACCAGACCCTTATCGCCGAGATCAAACTGGTTAAGTTCCAGGGGCGCTTCCGCACCGTCAGAACCGGTCCAAGTCTTCTCTTTGGATAATTCAAGCACGAGGAAATTGTCCTCGTTGCCACGCCGGACTCTACCGACGTCAGATTTTGCGTGCAGTTCGACGCGCATAAAAGGAGAGTAATCTATGAAAGGTTGACACCCGAGGTGATTTTAACCCTTCTACAGTTTGGCTGTCACTTTCTTGGCTAGATTTTATTTAGAGCTTGATCAATATCGGCGATGATGTCGTCCGTGTCTTCGAGCCCCACCGAAATCCTCACCAGACCATCGGTAATCCCCAGTCGCTCGCGCTTATCAGCGTCCAAGGAGGCGTGAGTCATCGTTGCCGGATGCGAAATCAGAGTTTCCACACCACCTAAACTCTCGGCTAGCGTGCACAGCTTAACAGATTCCAGGACCGTGCGCGCCGCTGAAAGTGAACCTACATCAAAAGCTACCATTCCGCCAAAGCCATGCTGTTGTCGTTTGGCAAGCTCATGCTGAGGGTGTGAGGCCGAACCAGGGTAGTAGACTTTCTGAACCTTCGGATTTTCTTCCAAAAAAGCGGCGACGGCTCGACCGGACTTGTCGTGTTGCTCCATCCGCAGCGCAAGAGTCTTGGTCCCGCGCATCACCAGCCACGAATCGAGTGGGGAAAGAATTGCTCCGGCGCTGTTCTGAATGAACCCAATCCAGGCGGCGTCCTCTTCGTTGTTCAAAAGTACTGCGCCTCCGATGCCGTCTGAGTGGCCGTTGAGATATTTGGTGGTCGAGTGCACGACGATATCTACGCCAAACTCAATTGGTCGCTGCAAGTAAGGCGACATGAACGTATTATCGCAGACGACTCGTGCGCCCACTCTATGTGCGATGTCGGAGATCTCCCGGAGATCAGAGACGATCATCACCGGATTGGTTGGCGTCTCGACAAAGACCATCTTCGTATTTGGTTTGATTGCGGCCTCGACATTAAGGGCATCGGAGGTATCTACAAAGTCAAATTCGATGTTGTAGTTAGCCAGGACTTTCGTAAACAATCGAAAGGTCCCGCCGTAAGTGTTATCCGAGACGATCACGTGGTCGCCGGCCTTCACCAGACGCAGCGTTGCGTCGATGGCGGCCATGCCAGAGGCGAAGGCGAAACCAAACTTCGCGCCTTCCAGTGCGGCGAGGTTTTTCTCCAATGCCTCGCGCGTTGGGTTTTGTGTTCGCGCGTACTCGTAGCCCTTATGTTTTCCCAGGCCCTCCTGGGCGTAGGTAGAAGTTTGATAAATCGGAACCGTGACCGCGCCGGTCGTCTGCTCTGGTTCTTGTCCGCTATGAATTGCTGTGGTTGCGAAGCCCATAATTGTTGTTAGATGTTAGATGTTAGATGTTAGATATTAGTAAGGGATCAGATTTTGGAGGTTAGATGCTGGTATTCAATGGCCCATCTTTTCAGTCGCTGCACTCGCGTTTAATGGAAATCGAGATGGCAGTTCAAAACTAACATCCAGCATCTGACATCCGACCTCTACTCTTCAAATATTCCCTGGCTAATATATCGTTCCGCGTTGTCCGGAAAGACGGTAATAACTTTCTTACCGGTTCCCAATCGTTCGGCAACTTGATAAGCCGCCGCCGCCGCCGCGCCGGTTGACCACCCTCCCAAAATTCCTTCGGTGCGGCCGAGCCTGCGCATCGCAGCACACGCATCTTCGTCGGTCACCATCATGATCTCATCGGCCAGCGCTGGTTCAAAAATAGCGGGAATAAAATCCTTCTGTCCGATTCCCTCGATCTTCTTTGGTCCCGGAGGCTGCCCGCCGTAGATTGAACCTTCCGGCTCAACCAAAACACACAACACGTTAGGATTGAGCTTCCTGATTGCTCTCGACACGCCCACGAAAGTTCCCGATGTCCCCGCACCGATTACCACCGCGTCAATCTTGTCGTTCAGCTGCTCAACAATCTCTCTTGCCGTCGTTGCTTCATGACAGCAGGGATTAGCGGTGTTTTCAAACTGTTGGGGAACGAAGCTCTCTGGAATCTCGCCAGCGAGTTCATGTGCACGCGCAATGGCGCCTTGCATGCCGGCATCGTGAGGAACGTACTCGATCTCACCGCCCAGCGCTCCCATCAACTTCATCTTCTCAACAGCGAACCCCTCGGGAACGCACAGGATAACACGATAGCCACGTGCGACCCCGACGAGCGCCAAACCAATTCCCGTGTTTCCCGCCGTTGGTTCGATAATTGTGCCGCCGGGTTTCAGGACGCCTCGTTGTTCGGCGTCTTGAATCATTCCGAGGGCTGCCCGGTCCTTCACGGAACCGCCTGGGTTAAAGCATTCGAGTTTTGCATAGATATCAGCGAGCGGAGGCGGAGCAAAGCGCGCTAGATGAAGCAGCGGAGTATTACCGACCAGTTCAACAATGCTTTCAGAAACGCCGGAGGTCATTAACAGGTGGCCGTGGAATCTCAAGAGGACTTTTGATTGAGGGAGGATGGTAGCCCGCAGTTTTTGACGTGTCAATTTCGGTTGCTGGTCAGTGGACAGTAGTCAGTTGTCCGTTGTCAGTTGCGACACGTTAGGAAAGACTTGATCGAACTTTACTAAGTAAGGGTAACGACGGACTACGAACTACGCAGTTCTGGAGAATATCGTTTCACTATCAGGGCAATCGGCGATCCGACACAGACAATATGAACCAGCAAGCCAGTCAAAAAACTGAACTTGGGTTTGAAAGTTACGGCTGACAAAGGCAGAACCACATGCTGCATAAAGAAGTAGACAAAGCTGCCAAAGAGAATTCCCGACACCACTGCCTGGCTTACCAGAAACTTTAGTTTTCTACTTGCCAGGTAATAGATCGTTGCCCAGATGAAGGCGATCAAGAAATGCAGGAATACTCCAAGCGATGCCGTCGTATTCCCACCCTGAAATGCACTAGCACCGAGCAAGCCACTGGCGATGGCTCGGAACATCCCAGCGGGCGCTCGACCGCGAGCGAGGGTCGTGATGATTGCTGCGGTGAGATCCAGACATCCGGCAATCAGTCCTGCCGCGAAAATTGTGCTTGTTGAACCTCGTGTGCTGAATGTCATTAGGTGCTGCTTGTGGTTAGCGTGCGACGCAACATTAGTCTCGATGAAGTCAGTACCGTACGCGGTAGCGTCGGGTCA
>JANNON010000402.1:0-7818 GCA_031399105.1 Blastocatellia bacterium
GTATTCTCGATGTAAGCCATCGATCAGCACCTGCTTACTGCCGGATGAGAGCAAGACGCCTTCATTGGCTATGTAAGTGATGGTAACTGGCCCTGCGGGGGCTTTAATTGTCGGCGGAGTCTTATCCGCAGTATTGATATCGCAGAATGGAGCTAGAGTCAGAAGAAGGAATGCAACGCTGCTAAAGACTAGTTTCATAATGCGGAGCCTTTGGAGTGCGCTGACTTGTCAGCGCTTTTGATTCGTCGTTGTGCTGACTTCCCAGACTCGCGTGCAGATCACCGGTCCAGGCGCACCATGGTGTTCAGCAGATGTTCCAGCGCCGCTGCGGGATCATCGCAGCGACCACTGTGTGCTGACGAGGTCTGAATAATCGTGCTGCGCGGCGCGACCAGCCAATGAAACCGTTCGCGTTGTGACAGCCGGCCGATTGGTCCCGCCGCTTCGCCACCGGCACAGATTGCGGGAATGGATGCGAGATGAGAGCGGACGGATTCGATGTCCAAATCCGGCTCGAGCGCGAGCAGTCGTTCCTCATCCAGATCAATTCTGGCTTCGAGAAAATCCTTCGCGGGACACGACAAGATAACGCCGGCGTTGACGAACTCCTCTCGCTCAACGCGCGGGACGACACGGATCACAGCGTAATCATAGGAAACGTAATCGGCCACAATCACTCCGCTTTCTCAAAGAATCACTTTACTCGCTCGTGAGCCAGCACCGCCTCGTCAACGAATGAACGCGGGGCTGCGAGTCTCGCACTGAGGTATTCGGCGTACGCCGCGCGGTGTTCTGCTTTGTTAGTGAACGGCGCATCGATCAACCAGTCATCGGGAATCAGTCTAACGATTGCATCAATCAACTCGGTAGTTACGAGCAACGATAACAGCCCATCGATCTCGCGAATAGCACTCGCAAACTTCAGCAGAACATGATCTTTGATCAGCGCAAAAGGTTCCCGGCTCCGGTCACGATAGTTAACCCAGCCGTGATGAAAATAGAGCGCGGCTCCGTGATCGATCAACCATGGTCGCCGGTGCCACATCAGCATGTTGGTGTTGCGGGCCGTGCGATCCACGTTCGTCATAAACGCGTCGAACCAAACTACGCGCGAGGCAAAGTCGGCGTCGATCTTCTCAGCCACTGGATCAAACATTACCGAGCCCGGCAGGTAGTCGAGAGCGAGATTCAAACCACTACTCGCTCTTATTAGTTCCTGAATCTCCGGATCGGGCTCCGTGCGCGCCAGCTCCGTGTCCAGATCTACAAACACTATTTCGGGGACCGGAAGGTTGAGAGCGCGAGCGAGTTCGCCCGCCAATAGTTCCGCAATCAGGGCTTTCTGCCCCTGACCCGCACCGCGAAATTTGAGCACGTACAATCCGTCATCATCGGCTTCGATGATTGCGGGCAGCGATCCACCCTCGCGTAAAGGCGTGACGTAGCGGGTAGCCGTAACGGTTCTAACTCGCATAAGAGCAGCAACTTTAGCAGCAAAGTTCGCGAACTCTAATCAGAGCTTCCAGTATCACCATAGCGGTAGGTGCACTAAGTCATGAAGGAAATTGGGTGAGTTAAGAAAATTCTGGAATCTGTCTCTGATTACTATTATTCGTCTGATAAGCCTAACTATCATCGACTTGTTGATGCCGAATCAGCAGGTTTCTTAAGCGCGGGGGAAAACGATATGCCTGTTCAGCGGTCACTTGGGTCTTGCCCAGTCTGGTCCTCACCAACTCGATTACTGTCAGGCACGTTCGTGATTCTGCTCGTGGCCATCGGAGTGCTTATGACTTTGGGAGCCGGTGTGGAGCAAACCGCGGCTCAGGAAAAGAGTGACCATGAACTTGCGAAGCACTCGCCGACCGGCGGCTCGGCGGAGGCGGCCTCCCTTGCTAAGACAAACGGCAAGATCGCGTTCACCAATAACGGCGATGGCAACGTCGAGATCTACGTTATGAATCCAGACGGCAGCGCGCAAACCAGACTGACGAACAATCTCGCCTTCGATGGCGATCCGTCCTGGTCACCAGACGGCTCAAGAATAGTTTTTACCAGCACGCGTGACGGCAACGAAGAGATCTATGTCATGAACGCTAACGGCACGGGCCAGACGCGACTCACTAGTAACTCGGCAGCACAGTTCAATCTTGATCGTTCGCCTGTCTGGTCGCCTGACGGTGCCCAGATTGCATTTGCGAGCAATCGTGACGCCGGTGACTTCGATATCTTCGTAATGAATGTCGATGGCAGCGGTCAGCGAAGTCTTACGGCTGGCCCATCCGCGGATTCTCAAGATCCAGACTGGTCGCCTGATGGCCGGAAGATCGCATGCAGTCAGGCGGTGATTGAGAATGGCGCGCGCGGTTTGTATGGAGTGTTAGTGATGAACGCCGACGGATCCAATCAAACGCGCCTCAGTCTACCGGGCAATGTTGACATCACACCGCGCTGGTCCCCCGACGGCAGCAAGCTGGTCTTCGCAAGCACGCGCGTTGGCGACCTCGGCACGTTTCAGGTCTATTCGATGACGAGCAATGGCGCGAATCAAACACGTCTCACCAACAATACCGGTGAGAACAGCCGTCCGAGTTGGTCGCCTGATGGCACAAAGCTCACGTTTCAGAGCACTCTCAGGTTCAGCTTTGACGTTTATACGATGAGCGCGAGCGGCGGCGCCGAAACGCAGTTGACGTTTACCTTTGCGCAGGAGGCACAGCCGGTTTGGCAACCGCTGTCCGCAGTTCCTTTCAATCCCATCGACGATCCACAACTTTTTGTTCGCCGACTTTACCTCGATTTTCTAAACCGCGAGCCAGACCCAGCAGGATTTGCCTACTGGACAAATCAGATCACGTCATGTGGCTTGGATCAACTTTGTATCAGTCGCAGGCGAGTGGCGGTTGCTGCGGCTTTCTTCATAGAGCAGGAGTTTCAGCAGACTGGTTTCTACATCTACCGGCTTTACCAGTCATCGCTTTGTCGTCGCCCGACGTTTGTCGAATATACAAACGATCGCAACTCGTTCCCCGCCAGCGCAGATCTCGAAGCCAACAAGCAATCTTTTGCAGAGAGTTTCGTACAACGAACCGAGTTCATTCAAAGATTTCCTCTCTCGATGACGCGCGATCCGTTTGTCGACGCGCTGATTGCTTCTGTCCGGAGTTGTTCCGGGCCGGACCTAGCGAGTCAGCGCGGGCAACTGGTAGGTGAGTACAACTCAAGCACCAATCAAACAATAAGTCGGGCGAGAGTGCTGCGATTGCTGGTAGACAACGCGAGCTTTGTGGACGCCGAGTACAACAAAGGGTTTGTATTGGCGGAATATTTCGGATTTCTGCGACGCGATCCGGAGCAGGCCGGCTACAATTTCTGGCTGAACGTCTTAAACAATCAGCTTCCCGGGAATTATCTTTCGCTGGTTTGTGGATTTGTTACTTCCGCGGAATATCAGAAGCGATTTGGGACGGTGGTGACGCGGACAAATGCGGAGTGTGGGCCCTGAGAACTTGAGAGCTCAGATCTGAAATTTGAGATCTCATGAACCAAGATATCGGTGATCAACCATCAAGCAGCGATCCTGGACTACTTTGATCCCAGCCCTGGCCAGCTTTTCAGCTGCCTCACGGTTCGAAATTCCTGATTGCAACCAAACGGCCTTTGGCTTTCTGGCCAGAATCTCATCCACGTGCTTGGGGACGTCTTCGGAGCGACGAAAGACGTTGACCAGATCAACCTCGCCTGGGATGTCCGCCAACGAGCGAAAGACCTTCTGTCCCAGAATTTGGGTGGCGTCGGGATAGTAGACCGGGACAGGTATGATCTCGAATCCAGCCGACTGCAAATAACTGGGGACATAAAAAGCCGGTTGTCCCGCCTGAGCCTCGGTTTTGATACCGATAACCGCGATGGTGCGAGTATTAGCCAGGAGTTCGCGAATTTGGTCTGCGGTCGTGATGATGTTGTCGCTCCAGTTCATGCAGAGAGTATAGCTCAGGTCTCAAGTCTCAGGTCTCAAGTCTCAGGGCTCAGGGGCGAAGGTCTCAGGCCACCCGATATCAGATTTGAAATCTCAGATCTCAATAACTCGAAAATCCGAACCAGAAACTCGAAACTTCGGACAGCGGTACTCAGCACTCAGTACCCAGCACTAAGTCCCCAGCACTCAGTCAGCACTGTCTCTCCGTTGGACAATTACTTTTGCTCTAGTTATCATCGCCCTCCCCAGATCGCATCGCCTGTCTATTGCAGCAATCAAGTTACGGTTTGAAACCAAAATTGCCAGACGTTCGTAAAATACCGTCTATCTGGACGGTCCTAAACTGCACTATTGCTCAGGACCGACTCTACGGAATCAGCTAATCGTCCCAAACTTAACCGCTCCAACTGAGGAACGCAGAATGAAAAAAATCTCACTGAGCCTTCTGGCTCTACTATTGTGCGCCTCTGCCGTGGCCGCTCAAAAAGTGCCCGTTCAGGAAGTCGTCCTGGACAACGGTATGCGCGTGCTGCTCGTACAGCGCAAGGGTGATCCAAATATCGCTGCTGGATGGATAGCGCGCGTGGGCTCAGTAAACGAACGCCCCGGCATCACTGGCCTGTCGCACCTTTTCGAACACATGATGTTCAAGGGAACGCATGCCGTTGGCACAAAAAACATCGACGAGAATCTGAAATTGATTAAGGAGATGGATGACGTCCGCGCTGAACTCCGCAAGGAAGAGCAGGGATTGATCGTGAAGGCCCGTCACGGAGCGATCCCGAATTCGAAGGATCCGCAGTTCCGTTCGGTGCGGCACAAAGAGTTGCTCACCAGGTTCGAAGCGCTAACCAAGCGCGAAAAAGAGCTGATGGTCAAAGATGAGTTCGACCGAATCTACACGACCGCCGGCGGCTCCGGCATGAATGCCGGCACGAGTTACGATTGGACTGTCTATTTCATTAACGTCCCGGCGAACAAACTTGAGCTCTGGTTCTGGATGGAATCAGATCGCCTGCGCAATCCGGTCTTCCGCGAGTTCTATTCGGAGCGCGACGTCGTTCACGAAGAGCGAAGACTCCGCACGGACAGCACTCCTACCGGCAAGTTCAATGAACTTTACGATTCAATGTTCTGGCAATCGTCACCTTACGGTTGGCCGGTAGTTGGTTGGCCAAGTGACCTCGAAGGGATTACTCGCGAAGAAGCCCTTGAATATTTCGCAGTCAATTATGCTCCGAATAATTTGACGGCGTGTCTCGTCGGCGACATCGAACCGGCGCGTGCGGTAGAGCTCGCCAAACAATACTTCGGTCGCTTGCCACGCGGACCGCGCGCGCCTGAACCGGTACGAACTTCCGAAATGCCGCAGCTTGCTGAGAAGCGCATGGTCGCATACGCGGATACGTCCCCGCAGGTACGCATCCGTTACCACACTGTTGCCGACGGTCATCCGGATGCGTTCGCACTCGATATTCTGGGCAGCATACTGAGCGGTCGCACTGGCCGGCTCAACAAATCGCTCGTGTTGCAGCAGGCCGTCGCGAACAGCGCCGGAGCCAGTCAGGATTCGCGCAAATACGAAGGCGTCTTTGAGATGAGTGGTGTCGCCAAACCTGGAAAGACCCCAGAAGAGGTCGAGCAAGCTCTCTACAAGGAGCTCGAGAAACTTCAGAAAGATCTCGTGGACGCGCAAGAGTTGCAGAAGGTGAAGAACCAGTATGCGGCCGGAGTCTTCCGTAGTTTGCAGTCAAACTTTGGCCTCATGGCGCAGTTGCTGCTGCGTGACAATAATCGCGGTTGGGGAACTATCAACACCGACCCCGCGCGGCACCAGGCAGTGACGTCAGAAGATATTCGGCGCGTGGCGAATACCTATTTCAAACCCGAGAACCGGACGATTGCCATCTACCACACAAAGAAGGCCGCCGGTGGGGCAGTGGCTGATGCGGATCCTGCGCTGGCGGGTCTGACGGACGAAGAGAAAGCGCAGATTGGACAGATGAAGGCGATGCTTGGTCAAGCCAAGGTCGAGCAACTCAGAATGATTCTCGGTGGCATCGATCAGCGTGCCGCTTCCGCTCCCGCAGAGAAACAGAACTTCTACAAGGTGGTCAAAAAGATGCTGGAAGATCGCCTCAAGCAACTCGAAGGAGGTAAACAGTAATGAGAGAAGGAAAGATGCTTTCAGCATTCCTTGCGGTAGCACTGCTCGCCTTGTCGCCGCTCAGCTTATTTGCACAGGCACAGCAGATTCCCGCACATCCGCGCGATCTGAAATACACAACTCTTAACTTCACGCCGCCAAAGCGGGAGCAGTATCGCCACGTGCTTTCAAACGGCGTGGTCGCTTACCTTGTGGAAGATCACGATCTACCGCTGGTAAACGTTACCACTCTGGTGCGCACAGGTGGTTACCTCGATCCGGCAGGCAAGGAAGGATTGGCCTCGCTTACCGGCAGTCAAATCCGAGCCGGCGGCACTACTTCAAAAAAGGCTGAAGAGTTTGACGAGGCCGCCGATTTTCTCGCGGCTAATATCTCGAGCTCGATCGCTCCCTTGCAAGGAAACGCCACCCTCAACCTGCTGGCGAAGGATGTGGATCAGGGCCTGGCTCTTTACTTTGACATGTTGAAGAATCCCGGATTCCAGGAAGACCGGATCCAGCTAGCAAAGAGCCAGTTGCTACAAGCAATGGAGCGGCGCAACGATCGCACCGATGTCATCGAAGGCCGTGAATGGGCGCGCCTGATGTATGGCCCGGACTTCTTCTCTGCGAAAGAGACGACTAAGGCCTCGATTGATGGAGTCACGCGCGAAGACTTGATTGCTTTTCATAAGCGGTATTACCAACCTGCTGGTTTTGTCTTGGCGATCTCAGGTGATTTCAACACCAAAGATATGCTTGCCAAACTCGAGGCCGCGATGAAGGGCTGGCCCGCGAACAAGGAAGCCGTTCCGCCTGTGCCGAAACAAACACACGTGCCGGTGGCCGGTGTTTATGTGGTCAACAAGGCTGATGTTAATCAGGGACGCGTTAGCATCGGACACATGGGTGCGCTGCGCGACAATCCGGATTCATACGCGCTCATGATCATGAACGATATCCTCGGTGGCAGTGGGTTTACATCGCGAATCACTTCGCGAGTTCGGTCGGATGAAGGTTTGGCCTACAGCGCTGGCTCGAGTTTTGGACTCGGCACGTACAATCCGGGAGTCTTCCGTGCCGCTTTCCAATCAAAAAATCCGACGACGTCTCAGGCAATCGACATCATCATGGAAGAGATCGCCCGAGTGCGTACGGCGAAAGTCTCGGCGGAAGAGTTAGAGACGGCGAAGAACTCGCAGATTGAAGTCTTTCCCCGAAACTTTTCCACGGCGGCACAGGTCGCGACCATTTTTGCTCAGGATGAGTTTACTAAGCGCTCGCCGGATTACTGGGCGACGTTTCGCGATCGAATTCGCGCTGTTACCGTCGATGATGTGCAGCGAGTGGCGCAGAAGTATCTGCAGCCTGACAAGCTCGTTGTCCTGGTCGTGGGAAACATCGATGAGATCACGAAAGGCAATCCTGATAAACCGCAACACTCGCTCTTGAAGATTGCGAAGGATGGACAGCTCAAGCGCATTCCTTTGCCGGATCCGATGACGCTGGTGTATCCGGCAATGCAATAGCGGGTCATCATGCTTAGTAGCAGAGGCGGCGAGATCAACTGATCCCGCCGCCCTTTTTACTACTCGTTCGTGATTGTAGTTTAGGAAGTGGCGGAGCCTTGGGAGTGCGCGGACTTGTCAGCGCTTTGGTATTGCCATCGGTCCTTTCAATCCAGAGTAAAACA
>JANNON010000404.1:0-2279 GCA_031399105.1 Blastocatellia bacterium
TTGTGAACCTCGTCCGGACCGTCATAGATTCTCGCCCCTCGCTCGTGCCGGTACCAGTACGAAAGCAGCGTCTCATCCGTGAGGCCGCGCGCTCCATGAATCTGAATTGCGCGGTCGAGTACTTTCTGCAAAATCCCCGCCACAAAGAACTTAATCAGCGAGATATCTTCTCGCATAGCAGCAGCGCCCTGCTCGTCTATCTGTTCGGCGACCTGCAAAACCAACAAACGTGCGGCGTTTATTTCCGCACGGCTCTCGGCGATCCACTCCTGCACTGTTTGCCGGCTGCCTAAAAGGACGCCCGGCGAAAGCTCGCGATGCGCGGCGTAATCGCACATCAGCTCAAACGCACGCTCACAAATGCCTACCCAACGCATGCAGTGATGAATTCGACCAGGGCCCAATCGCTCCTGAGCAATCGCAAAACCCTCGCCTTCGCGTCCAAGCAAATTCGTTTGCGGCACTCGGCAGTTGTCATAACGAACCTCAGCGTGGCTCGCATAGTCGCTACCTTCATCACCCATCACACTGATGTTGCGCACAATGCTAAAACCTTCAGTGCTGAGCGGAACGATGATCTGACTGGCGCGCTTATACCGACTCTCAGCATCAGGATTCGTCACGGCCATCACAATCGCGAAGGTAGCTCCTTCCGCCGAGGACGTGAACCACTTGTGTCCGTTGATTACGTAGTCGCTTTCATCTTTGACGGCGCTGGTGCTCAGCCAAGCGGGGTTCGAGCCCGCGTGTTCGGGCTCTGTCATCGAGAAGCAGCTTCTAATCTCTCCGGTCGTAAGCGGAATGAGGTACGCGGCTTTCTGTTCTGGTGTGGCATGGGCCAGCAGGACTTCCATGTTTCCGATGTCGGGAGCCTGGCAGTTAAACAGATAATGGCCGATAGGAGTTCTGCCGAGTTCTTCGCTCAAGTATGCAAACTCTGAGAGCCTGAGGCCCAGCCCACCGTATTCGGCCGGAAGATGAGGCGCCCACAGACCCAGATCCTTTACCCGTTGCCGTTTCGCATTTAGTTCTGGCACTAGATCGCGAAATGGACGACGGAGAAAGTCGGCTTCCAGTGGGTAAACCTGTTCGCTGAGAAAAGTACGGACTTGGGAAAGCAGGTTGGCGATTCTGGGCATGGTCTCAGGTCTCATCTCCAGGGTCTCAGGTCTCAGGTCTCATTTCTCAAGGTCTCAGGTCTCACACCTTGGGCCTAAGGTTTCGTCTGGTCGCTCAAGTAGATCTGAGATTTGAGATCTCAACGGCTTTGGACGGGCGCAAAGCAATCAGAACCGCGGAGCGCAGCGACCGGGCCGACGCGAAGAAATCAACTGGTTCTGAAAGAGATCTCAACCACTCTATTCAATTGGGTGCTTCTTACGAATGGCCCTGTCGCTGCGCTCCGCGGTTCTGATTACTTCTCTTCGCTCCCCGGCCAGCACTTTTTGTGCAAAGCCGATCTCAACCGTCGCCGCCCAACATTCAGAGACTCAACCTCACGGTTATTACAAACAAACGCGAAAGTACACTGACTTCCATCGTGTGCTTTCGCGTTTGTTGTGATCGGGTTGCCGGTCTATTTTGTCTTGGGCTCGGCGATGTAGTCGGCGAGCAGCTTCTCCGCGCGATCTCCCGGGGTGATGAGTGCGACTTTCTTTGACCAATCGTACCCGCTGAACACTCCGATAACCTCGGCCTTCTCATTATAGACGGGACTGCCTGAGTAGCCGTCGCGGGCTTCCAGCTTGGCGGAGATGTACTCGAGACCGCGCAGCGAGTAAGGACCGTGAAAAACTCCGCTGCTGACAATTCGCGCTCCATGCGGGCTCGCAATCAAAACAATTCTCTCATCCTTGATCAGCGTCGTCTGAAAGGACGGCGTCCGATACGGCTTGGACGAATCGCAGACCGACAGCAGAGCCAGGTCAGCCTCTTTGTCAACTTTAATTACCGTCGCCTTGCAGCCATTCACAAAAATCCGGACCTCGAGCTTGTCATGCGGATTGAAGCCCAGCACCTTCATCTTTGAATCACCGAGTTCGCCGGAGACGACGTGATAGGCGGTCATCACCAATCCGTCGCCAACAATAAAGCCACTCGCAAATCCGTTCGGTCCCTGTTGATTCAAGAAGTCCATCACCCGCTCAAATCCGTTCGGATTCTTCTTCCTGAACTCGAGCGCCAAAGAGACGTTATATCGCTCCTGCCGTTTCAGGGCGCGGGCCGGCCCGTCTTTTGCGATTGTATGCAGTTGGACGTTAAGGACGACAATCGCGAAA
>JANNON010000416.1:0-5506 GCA_031399105.1 Blastocatellia bacterium
CACAGGATCGTTGGAGGTCTGCCCTCGGTTCCGCGCAAGTATTGGGCTCTCTTCAGCGCATACTCCGTTCGAGCAAATGTCATGAAAAAGTCGGCCAACAAGTCTCGATCAACACTGGTTTTTGCAAAGATCGGACCGGCAGCCGCTAGTCGGGTAGCATAAAAGTTTCGAAGAGTCCGGGTAGTGAGCCCTGCTTTTCCCCACCCTGGGCCATACGCCACCACTTCCAACTCTTCTAAATCATAATGTGGACGCAAGCCTGCCTCAGAGTTGTTCTTTCTTTTTTTCATAAGCTCTGCGCTCTTTGGCTTCCAATTCGCGAGCACTAATTATTCGAATCCTGTTCTCGCGCTCCGTGAACGATACGAGTAAATAACGCCCCCTCTCAGACTCTCCGATAATAATGTATCTCTCTTCCGCTATCGAATGGTCAGGGTCCCTGAATACAATGAATAGCGGGTCATCAAAAACCGTCGTAGATTCTTCAAAAGCAACATCGTGCCTCTTCAGATTCTGTTGGGCCTTCTTAGAATCCCACTCGAAACTTCCATAGACAATGTGAGGATTGTCGGGTTTCATCTGCTCGCCAATCGTGCCGACTAAGCTGGGCGTCTTAGATACGTTCGCAACTGCGGCGGCGTTGCTTTCCGAATCAGCGCTGCTTTAGCTTTCCATTCCATCGCTCGCGGTAATCCCACCAGAAACTTTGTGTCACCCGCTTCAAGCACAGCGACGGGTTCGCCATTGTGATAGAGAATTCGGTTCGACGTGTGCGCGGTGATGCGGCCACCGGGAGTGATGATCCCAACCAGGTTTAGCGGATCCGCCGCGCTGATTGATATCAAGCTTTCCACGGCAGGCGACTCAGCGGGAAGATCTCCAGACGTGGCGGCAGACCGAATGTCTGGCCGATTCAACTCCGCCGTGCCCACACGCGCTCGGCGAATCGCGCGCAGCATTCCGATGGCTTCGGGCAAAGCAAACTGTTCACCGGATATGCCCGCTACAAATCTGCCGCCGCGAATTTCGCCTCGTGCCTCCAAACGGTGATAGATGCGCAACAGAACTCGCCAGGGAATTAGCAGTCCTTCGCGTTCGAGCAGACGTTTGAAGACGACGCCATAGCGCTTGAGTAGCAGGCGCGCGATCTTTTCAGCGTGCTCGGCAGATTCGAGCGTCATGGAAAGGCTGCCGGAAGGCGGGACGCCTGCGCTCCCAGCATTACGTTGCAGGATCGACCAGCGACCGGCGCTGGCCATGTCATAAACCGGCTCGCGGTGACGACGTTTGGCGCCCGCCTGGGTCTTGCGATGCGCGGGCGTCAGTAAGGCGCGCAGACCGGTGAAACTGTCCGAGATGACGAGACCCTGGGCCACCAGTTCGGCCAAGGCCTCTTCCACCTGGCTGCGCAAAAGTTTCGTCCCTTCGACAATGTCTGTGAAGAAGACTGCCCCGCGATTGATGAGATATTCGTAAACGGCTTGCGTGACTGTCGAGAAAGTCAGCTCTTCAGTTCGGGTCGGAAACAATGAGTTGAAGAGCGAGAAATTCTTGCGACTGATCAAAGCAATCGGAGTTGTCCGCACCGGTCCTGAACCACGCTTAACATCGCCGTTCTTCGGTTGCGCCGGTGGCGAAAGTCGCGCCCACATCACCTCGCCGGAAAGACATAACGCGTCCAACCACGCTGGATCGTATTCAACCAAACGCGCAGGGAGGATCTCACCTTCCCATGCTGCCGCCGGAGCTTCAAAGCCTTCCAACTGCTCAATGATCGCTCGCACACTTTCGGGGCCTTCCATTTGGTGCTCAGGAGCGACTTTCTGCCACGACAACAGGAAGCGAATGAAGTCGGCCGAAACGACCGGCTCAATCTCCTGCCGCAAGCGATTCAATGTGTAGCTGTGAATACGTGCCAGTAACCGGCGAGCACACCACTCTGTTTGATCTGTGCCGGGCGTAAACTGACCGCGAATGACAAAGCCTTCTGCTTCGAGACTCAACAGGGCCACTTCGATCTCATTGGTGGTTAGGGCAAATGAGCTCGCGAGATCGGCAACGGTGAGGGGACCGAGACCCTCAAGTCGGCCGCGTACTAGTTCAACCAGTGCAGTTTCGAAAGTCCAGGGAATGTTCGCCAGACTCTGCGGGGCAGCAATCGGTGGAGCCGTGTGTGCGCCAGGGTAGACAGCCAAGAGTTGCGGTAAACGTTCAGCGGCGACCAATAATGCGGGCGCCGCCGGATTGTAGGCGCGTCCCTCTGTGGGCGCCCCTTGGTTTTCCTTCGCGCTCTGATCGGTAAAAGAGGGGTGCCCACGGAGGGACACCCCTACAATCTGTTCATCGTTTGAAGTTCCAATAACACTCAACCAGGCGGCGCGCTTGTCCACTTTCAATTCTTCAAAAAACTCCTGCCACGGTTCGCCTTCGCCGGCAGTCAGGAATCCGAGTTCGACCAAAGCGTCATGAAGTTCATCCGCATTTCTCGGCTCAGGCCAAACTTCCTCACGCACTCGATCGATAGCGCCCTGATCCAACCGGCCCATATCAGAAGCAGTTTGCGGATCCAGCCAGCGCCGCTGATAAACCGCACGAGTACGACGTTCTTCCAACGGCGCATCGTCGAGATAGGCATAAGGCCGGGCGTTTAAAATCTCCGCCGCCAGCGGCGAAGCTTCTACGAGATCGCGCGCGAACAGATTCTTTTCGTTGCGTTCAATAGCGCCCAGCAAATTCACGAGCGCCTCCACGTCCATTGCTTCTTCCAGACAATCTCGCACGGTTTGATCGACGAGTGGGTGCTTCGGAATCTCTCGCTGACCGGTGAGGTTCTCCGCGCACGCAACTTGATCTGGAAAGACTGCCGTCAGGAGATCCTCCGCATCCATTCGTTGCAACTGAGCGGGAATCTTCTTGCCACCACGCCGGCGCAACACCGCCAGCGCACGAGTCACATTCCAACGCCAGCGAATGTTCCACATCGGGGCATCGAGCAAAGCCTGACAAAGCAACTCACGAACGGTTTTTGAATTGAGATAGTGGAAAACATCTTCGAGTGGAAAACTGTGTGTTGGGCCAAGGGACAGAATAATAGCGTCTTCGGTTGCGGCCGCCTGCAACTCGAAATTGAACTTGCGACAGAAACGCTTTCGCAGTGCCAATCCCCAGGCGCGGTTCAAGCGACTGCCGAATGGCGAGTGCACGACGAGCTGCATACTGCCGCTGTCGTCAAAGAAACGCTCCAGAACGAGGTTGTTGAGCGACGGCATCACGCCGAGCGCCGCTTTGGCCGCGCCGAGATACTCAACAATCTGCTCCGCCGCTGAACGAGATATGCCAACTTCATTCACCAACCAAACAATGGCATCCTCCAAAACCCAGCGACCTGGAATTTCCGCAACCGGCTCCTCACTGCGCTCTTGATCTCCGTCTAGATCCGTATCCCTTTCCACAGATGACTTTGGACTTTGGACTTTGGACTTTGGACTGTCTTGCGACGTTGGACTTTGGACAACCCTTTCCGCCACCTCTTCGCGCAATCGCGATACGGCAACTGAGAGTTCGTGAGTGCGCGCCGGCGCTTCGCCCAACCAAAACGGAATCGATGGCGGTTGCCCATGCGCGTCCTCGACTCGCACCTTTCCTTCCTCAACGCGCAGCACGCGCCATGAAGTGTTCCCGAGCTGAAAGATGTCGCCTTGCAAACTCTCAATTGCGAAGTCTTCGTTCACACTGCCAATCACGAGTCCGCTCGGCTCGAGCACAACCGCATAATCTGCCGTGTCGGGTATTGCTCCGCCCGACATTATTGCTGCCAGCCGCGCGCCTCTTCGTCCACGCAAACGGTGGTTCACCGCGTCGTGATGGAGGTAAGTTGAGCGGCGTCCGCGCTTGGTCGAAAACCCTTCCGCGAGCATCCGCACGACGGAATCAAAGTCTTCCCGTTGCAAGTTGCGATAGGGATACGCTCCGCGCGCCATCGCGAACAGCTCGTCTTCATTCCATTCCTCGGGAGCTACCGCAGCGACAATCTGTTGCGCCAGAATATCGAGTGGCTGTTCCGGAATCGCCAGCCGATCCAACTCACCGCGACGGACGGCATCGATCAACGAAGCACACTCGACCAACTCATCTCGCGAGAGCGGAAAGATTCTGCCCTTGGGAAAACCGGCGACCGTATGATTTGAGCGTCCTACGCGTTGCAGAAAGCTCGCAATTGAGCGGGTCGATCCAATCTGGCAAACCAGATTCACGTCACCAATATCGATTCCCAGTTCCAGCGAAGCAGTAGCAACCATTGCGCTCAACTCGCCGGCTTTCAGTCTTTGTTCAGCGGCCAGACGTTGTTCACGAGCGAGACTGCCATGATGCGCAGCGATATTCTCGTCGCCAATGCGTTCACCGAGATGGCGCGCGACTCGCTCGGCCAGACGACGCGTGTTCACAAAAATCAGAGTCGTCTTATGTTCGCGAATCAGTTGCGTAATGCGATCGTAAAGCTCTTCCCAAACTTCTCCGGACATCACTGCCTGCAGAGGCGATTCGGGAACTTCGATTGCCAGATCCAGACGGCGAACGTGCCCCGTATCGACAACTACACAATCAGTTGATCCGTCCGCGGCGATGTTGTAAGTGCCAACGAGAAATCGTGCGACTTCTTCGATCGGTCGCTGAGTTGCGGAGAGGCCAATGCGAGTTAACTTACCAGGCGCCTGGCAACCATTCGCTCCAGGAAGCGGGAGTTCGCTTTGCGGTTTCTCAGCATCCGCAGTCGCCCTGGCAAGCTGATACTGACTGATGAGTTTTTCGAGGCGCTCGACTGACAGCGCGAGATGCGAGCCGCGTTTGTCGCCGACCACGGCATGGATTTCATCGAGAATCAAAGTGTGCGCGGTCTGCAGCATTCGTCTCCCGCCATCGCTCGTTAACAAAATGTAGAGCGATTCAGGGGTAGTCACAACGATGTGCGGCGGGCGCTTTGTCATCGCCGTACGATCAGCGGCAGGCGTGTCCCCAGTGCGAACAAAGGTGCGAATGTTCACCTCAGGCAAACCCATTGTTTTGAGCTCTTGCTCAATCCCTGCAAGCGGCGCCTGCAGATTGGCCTGGATGTCGTTACTGAGAGCTTTTAATGGCGAGACGTAGATGACGTGCGTGATGTCTTCCAGCTTTCCTTCAACGCCCAGGCGGACGAGGTCGTCGATGGCGGAAAGGAAGGCGGCGAGTGTCTTACCGGAACCGGTGGGCGCAGCGATTAGGGTATTGCGATGGGACTTGATCGCCGGCCACGCTTGTTGCTGCGGATCGGTGGCTGCGGGGAAAGCTTTAGCAAACCAGCTCGCCACGGCAGGATGAAAAATCTCGAGCTTCATAGGGACGAGGATTATAGCTGGTGAGGCCGGGAATTGCACACATGAAACAATGGCCCAAGGTCGGGAACGTCGTCAGTTCATGTCGCAGCTTGTCGTTATCAGGAGTCCGTGGTCAGTAGTCCGTTGTCCGTTGT
>JANNON010000447.1:0-13994 GCA_031399105.1 Blastocatellia bacterium
GTGGAGCGGCGTTCCTACCAGTCGTTGGCGACTCTCAAGGGCGATCAGAACCGCAGAGCGCAGCGACCGGGCCGACGCGAAAAATTCAACTGGTTTTGAAGAGATCTCAACTACTCTTAGTCGATTGCGTGCTTCTTCCGAATCGGCCCGGTCGCTGCGCTCCGCGGTTCTGATCGCCCTTGAGAGTCGCCAACGACTGGTAGGAACGCCGCTCCACGCGGAAGTATGAAGCCTTCATGATTTTGAGAGAACGAGCGAATCGACTCGTCCAGTGAATGAGACGGAATCATCCCCATCATTCTCACTTCATCGTCAGGTAGTTTGGAAACCAACACGACTCGATACTGTTCGGTCTTTTCCATTAACGCCCAAGCGGTCTGGCCATTCACCTCGTACTCGGACTTTAGTCGTGCGGCAAGAGAACGAGAATCGCCGCCAAACCACTTCATGAAATCCCGGCGACCAAGTCCTTCACTACACTCGGCGACTAGGACTATCGTGCCTCCCTCGCTACAAGCGCGCGTCGCCATATCGAGCGCCTTATGCGCTTGAATCAAATTGATGTCATAGGGTAAGCCGCCGCAACTCGCAATTACTACTTCGCGTCTGGCCGCAATCGGCACAGAGTGTTCCGTCAGGTATTCCTCACAACCAAATCGATGCGAGTCGCGCCAATGTCCGGCATAAACCCTCACTGCTCTACCTTGTTCATCAACTACGGAGCTGATGCAAAAAGAAGGCGCCACGACGCTCGCGATCTGCTCGCACTCTTCATGCACCGCGTTGCCCGCCAACAATCCCGTACCGACACCGTGACGTCGGGTTCCCGTTTCGTGGTCCAACGCAAACATATGCGTGTCGCGAATTGTTTTCGCGGAGGCCAACCCCGGACAGATTGATTTGCGGCCGCCAGTGAAACCTGCGAAGTAATGAAAAGAGATCGCACCAGTCAGGATCGTATGTGAATACTCTTTCAACGCGCGATCTACTTCTATCGGCGTTCCGTTTGGCGAATGGCCAAGGAAGGTTAATTGCTGGCGATCGTCAGGCGAATGATCAAGAGTGCGAACCCGCTGAAAAATAAAAGGGCTTAAGAGTTGGCTCTTCTCTTCATCAGTCACGGGACGGTGGATTCCGGTCGCGAAGATGATGGCAATGTCTGACGGCGAGATTCCATACTGTATCAAGCGGCGAACGAGGAGATTGATAATTTGCGCGCTGGCGGTGGCCCGAGTGGCATCGGAAACGACAATTAGAACTGAATCGCCGCTGTGAAGGATCTCATCGAGCGGCGGCGAACCATACGGAGCATCCAACGCGGCGCCAATTTCGATGTCGCTTAACGGGGGAAGCTTTGAATCTTCTCTAACAAGGACCTGAAACTGATTGGCATCAACCTGGAGAGTGAGGGATTTCAGACCGTAGGCTAAGTCGATCGACATCATGACTTTGATGAGATCAGACGCCGAACTCAACCAGCGAACGTTCGATAACGTGTAACGAAGCGAAGTCAGTTTCGCCAGCCGTGCGCGCCTCAGCGAGCCATTTGCGTAGCTGTCTTGCCTCATCAAGAGACGAGATACGACAACCACCCGTAAGCGCCAGCGTCACCAGACAATCCGGCGCGCCATGTGTTACGAGCGCTGCTTGTAGTGCCGCTTGCTCGCGCAGATCAAGTGTCAATAACAGATTGATTTCCATTCGAGAATCCCGATGACTTCAGGCTCGCTTTGATTGAAAGCAGGCGGTGCCTGCGTGGCAGAAGTGAAAAGTTTCGTCTTCGAAATCAGGCGTTTCCATTTGAATAGTCAGATGATCTACCCCGAATTGGTCCTGCAGTTTAGCACGCAGATCGCGCAATAATTCCGGCTGTGAGATCGCGTGTGAATGTATCACATGGGCGCTCAACGCTTCGCGACCTGACGTAATTGTCCAGATGTGAAGATCATGAACGTCGGCCACGCCTGCAGTCTCCAAAATAGCAGTCTCAACAGCGGCCAGGTTTATGTGTGACGGCGTGCCTTCCAATAAAACATTCGTCGACTCTCGAATCAAAGTCCAGGAACTCCAGATTATCAAGAGTCCGATGACCACGCTGAATAGCGGATCGGCAACGTACCATCCGTAAACCCACATCAACACGCCCGCGATAATGGCTGCGACCGAACCAAACGCATCACTCATCACGTGAAGCCACGCGCCACGAATATTCAAATCAACCTCGTGCCGGCCGTGCAGGATCCACGCGCAGACCAGATTTATTACCAAACCGCCGCTAGCAATTGCGATCATTGCTCCAGTGCGAACCGCCGGCGGCGACGACCAGCGCTGATACGCCTCAAAGATAATGAGCAGCGAGATGAGGACGAGCGCCACACCGTTTACAAGCGCGGCAACGATCTCAATGCGGTAGTAACCGAAAGTCTTTTTTGACGTGGCTGGCCTGGCACTGAACCAAACCGCGAGCAGGGCCAACGCCAATGCGGCAACGTCGGTAAGCATATGTCCGGCGTCAGCGAGCAACGTCAGTGACCCAGTCCACCATCCGCCAAATGCTTCGGCAAACAAGTAAACGGAAGTGAGTATCAAGACGAGCATCAGTCGGCGTCTGCTGTCAGAGGCATGACGATGCCGGTGAGTATGCGGATGAACTCCCGGACCATCTGAATCTAAATGCGGCATCGGAACTTAAATTTTATCCAGTGCTTGGGTGATGTCGGCGATGATGTCCGCCGCTGCTTCAATGCCCACAGCGAAACGAACAGTCGCAGCAGATACGCCGGCAGCCATGAGCTGCTCATCCGTAAAACCGGCATGCGATGAATAGAGCGGATAACTAACCAGGGTCGACACACCTCCCAGTGAAGGCGCAGCGCGTACCAGCCTCAGTGAGTCAAAGAGAATCTCAGCCTCGCGTTCTCCGCCAGCTAACTCGACTGCAACGACGGCGCCGAAACCTCGCATTTGCCGTCGCGCAATCGTGTGGCCCGGATCGTTCTCGAGTCCGGGATAGTGGACACGAGAAATCTTTGGATGACGTGAAAGCGTTTCTGCGAGTTTCAGAGCATTGTCGCACGCTGCCCGGACTCGGACTTCGGCGGATTTGATCCCACGCGACAACAGGTAAGCGGCCGCAGGATCGAGCGTCGTTCCCACCGATATCGAAACCTGACGTACCCGATCGACGAACTCCTTGCTGCCCGCAATTGCCCCGGCAGTGAGATCCGAATGGCCGCCAAGATACTTGGTCGCGCTGTGCATCACTGCATCGATGCCGTGTGAAATCGGTTGTTGCAGAATTGGGGTCGCGAATGTGTTATCAACCACTGAAATCAAACCAGCCCGACGCGCGCTGTGGGCAGCTACTTCGAGATCAACAACGCGATTGATTGGATTTGCCGGAGTTTCAAACCAAAAGAGTTTTGAGCGTTCGCTGGCTATCTCAGGAAGGCGCTCAATCTCGTTCAAGGCAATAAAGCGGGAGGTAATACCGAAACGCCGTAGAACTCCGGTCAGAATTTTAGTAGTGCCGCCATAAACCGAGTCGCAGGCGATAACTTCATCTCCCGCGTTGCATGATGCAGCCAGCGCGCAAAAGGTAGCTGCTGAGCCCGAGCTCACAACTACGCAAGCCTCTGCGCCTTCCAGCTCAGCGACGGTTCTTTCAACCTCCGCAACGGTCGGATTAGAGTATCTTGAATAGAAGAACGCCTCACCCAACTCGCCTCGCGAGTAGCGCCGCATCTCGTCGAAAGTGTCAAAGCTATAGGTAGCGGAGTGGAAAACAGGGGAGACGACTGCGCCGAACGGTTGCTCGTTTCTTCGCTCGCCGCCATGAACGGCTATTGTGGCGGACGAGAGCTTCCTCCTCGGTGAATCGTCTGAAACCATTAGCTCATTCCTTCCGGTTTGCTGGCGGGCTTTCGTTGTCGACCGAGATAGAGCTTCGACTACAACGCATCTGATGAACTGATGGCTTAGATTAACAAATTCCTTTAAGGCAGCACAGCGCGCTATTCGTAAAAAATCAGACGACGGAAACTCGAAATCAAAGGCGCCGCTAATTTTTTGGGCCAGTGCTTGGATTTCTAATCATCACGGCTTTCGTTGGCCATCTAAGCATATCCGGACTTAGCACTTGCCTTTCAAACCTAAAGCGATCAACAGGCGCATTTTTTGCCGGAGGTCTCTTGTTCGTCACCTTAAATTGCTTCTCCAGCTCTCAGGCATGTTCGCGTTCCCCACTTCTTCTTCGAAACAAAGAAAAAAACGAGGGCAAATTCAGGCCCTCGTTAAAGTTTTCAGATCAATCTTAGGGTTAGATGGCAGCCGTTTTCATCGCCTGATTGAAATCCTGATAGAGATCGTTGTAGGAGCGAACCGCCTGATCGAGAAGTCGCACCAGTTCGTCCAACTCTTTCAGATTCACAATTGCGTTCACATTATTCAAGAAGGCTCCATGCGCATCCATGGTTCGCAGAGTCGGTGAGAGCAGCACAAAGAAAAGCCGGCGACGCTGGGCTGGCCGCAGCACATTAACTTCCCGCACAACAAATGCCGCGCCCTGCTCGGCTGCGTCGAATTGCGGGTCAAGCAAGACGACATCCAGTTTGTTTTCGCGCATGCGCTCAACTGCCTGTCTGGTTTCTGACGCCACCAAAACCTCGTAGCCGTCCTGCGTGAGCAGCTTTGCGATTCGTTCTCGATGCTCGTCTGTCGCGCAAACAAGGGCCTTGCGTTGCTTCCATGGCAGTCTCTCAGAAGTATTCAACCCGTTTGCTGGAACCTGGCCCAACACACTCGCCAACATCTGAACAAACTTTTCAGTCTCCGACATGGATGGTGCTTTCGCCGCAACCTCCGCCGCACCGTTGAAAGGTGGCGCCGCGTTTCGCTCAGTTCGTCGACCACCGGTCGCCGGCGAACCGCCAACTGACAAAGCGCTTTTTTCAACTGCCGGGCTGGAGGACAACAGCTTCTTTTGACATTCAGGACAAACGGCGCCGGGGCGGGCCGCAGTGTTTTCATCAACCTGAAAACGGTTGGAACAATTTTGACAGACGATAATCATGATTCTCTTCTAAGAGTCAAAGGGTTATTCGAGCATTCCCAAGAGCGATCCGGATTGAGCAGTGCTCGAAAGCGGCGTGGCATTGCCGTCGCGGCGAGTAAAGTCTTCACCAGCCGTTAGCCCTTTCAATGACAACAGCAGATTGTTTTGATTTGTGGCAAAGTTCACTCCATCTTCCAGCGAAATCATATTCGATTCAATTAGCTCTTTAATTACACCATCGAAATCCTGCATGCCGTCGAGCTTGCCATCGCGCATCGCGTCGAGGAGCGACTTTCCCTCGGCTTCGCCGGATTCGATGTACTCACGAGTCCGTGGGCTCGAGCGCAAGATCTCAAGCGCCGCAACTCTGCCACGTCCGTCTTTCCGAGGAATCAATCGCTGAGAAATTATGTAGCGAAAGGTTTGGGCCAGACGCGTCCGAATAACTGGCTCTTCGTTCTTTGGGTAAAGACCGATGATCCTGTCGACAGTCTTTGCCGCATCAATGGTGTGCAACGTGGACAACACCAGGTGCCCTGTCTCAGCCGCCTCTAAGGCAATTTCGGTAGTTTCAAAATCCCGCATTTCTCCAATCAGAATTACCTTTGGCGCCTGGCGAAGTGTGGCGCGTAGGGCCGAAGGAAAGTCCCTCGTATCTTGACCAACTTCACGTTGATTGATTGTGGAGTTCTTGTGAGCGTGAAGATATTCAATAGGATCCTCAATCGTAACGATGTGGTAGTGCTTCTTCTCGTTGATAGCATCAATGATCGCAGCTTGTGTGGAGCTCTTTCCTGAACCCGTTGGGCCGGTGACCAACACCAAACCATTTCGTAAGTCGCTGATCTGCGAAAGATGTTGCGGCAACCCAAGTGACTTCAAAGTCGGGATGTCAGTCGGGATCACGCGCATCACAATCGAATAGACGCCCCGCTGTTGGAAAATATTCACGCGAAAGCGCGCGCGTGTTGGCAGCGAGTAACTAAGATCCGCAGTACCGCTGCGGGCGAGTTTTTCAGCCGCTTCGGGGTGTCCATTCATCAGCGTCATCGCGATTACCTCAGTCTGGTAAGGCGTGAGCTTTTGCATTCCGAGCGGTTGCACTGGCGTCAGCTTTCCATTGATCTCGACTTGCGGAAGCTGGCCGACTGAGAAGTTCAAGTCGCTGATCTTGTCGGAAACGAGCAGCATGCGCTCGAGAATAGGTGGTAGATCAAAGAAACTCATTCGGGCGGGACTCCGGACTGGAATGGGAACGATTCTGAACTGGCAGGAATTGCTGAGCAATTGGTCGGGCGGGCACTCAGCGATTACGATACTGGCGTAAAACAAAGACAAACGCAAGCAAAATGTACTGGCGTCTAGGTTTGGGGGGCCTCGAGGATCCCCAGGAACTCTCTTGTCAGAAACTCCGTGGTTGCCCTATTTCCCGCCAAAGCCCCAATCACCGCAACCGAATTAGCACCGGCGAGGATGACCTCTTGCGCATTTTTCTGCGTGATACCACCGATCGCAACCAGCGGAAGTGATTTCAGAACTCTGCGAGCTTCTCGCAAAGCGCCCAAGCCAACTACAGGATCCGGGTGACCTTTCGTAGCGGTTGGGAAGATCGGACCCAAAGCAATGTAGCTGACTGGTAGCTTTATCGCCTCGAGGATCTGCGGAATGCTGTGCGTCGATATTCCGATGATTGCTTCTGGGCCGAGGAGCTCGCGCGCGGATTCGACAGGGAGATCGTGCTGTCCCAGATGAACACCTTCTGCGTCGATCGCACGGGCAATATCTACCCGGTCATTGATGATTAGTTTCGCACCATGACGACGTGTTATCTCCAAAGCTGCTTTGGCTTGCTCGTAGAAATCGAGTGAAGAGAGATTCTTTGCCCGCAGCTGGATGATCGAAGCACCACCCGCACTTAGAGCCCGGACTTGTTCAACATTGGAGAGCCCAGAGACGCTGGTATCCGTTATTGGGTAAAGCTTTGCCAGAGCGGCGGACATAAAAGTGGATCAAGCCTTGAGATCGGCTTCTTTCTTCTTGGGACGCTCGTTTGACCTAAGGACGCGCTTGCGCAACCTGATGGTTTGCGGAGTCACTTCAACCAACTCGTCATCAGCGATGAACTCAAGTGCTTGTTCCAGCGAAAGCTCCTTAACCGGAACCAGACGGAGCGCTTCGTCTGCACTCGCTGCGCGCATATTGGTCAGCTTTTTTTCTTTGACAGCGTTTACGTCGAGATCGACAGCGCGCGCGTTCTCTCCAATGATCATGCCTTCGTAAACTTTACTGCCCGGCCGGGCGAAGAGAGTTCCTCGTTCTTGCAAATTGTAGAGCGCATAAGTCGTCGTCTCTCCCACTCGATCTGCTATCAGTGAGCCGGTGGATCGCCCTCGTAATGATCCCTGCCAAGTGCCCCACCTGAGAAACATTGTGTTCAAGAGACCCGTGCCTTTGGTTTCAGTCAGGAACTCGCTGCGAAATCCGATGAGTCCGCGAGAGGGAGTTTCGAATTCAAGCCGCACACGACCGGTGCCGTGATTAACCATCTTGGTCATCTGTCCTTTGCGACGGCCCATCGCTTCGGTAACCACGCCAATGAACTCCTGGGGACAGTCGATCACGACTAACTCGATGGGTTCGAGAGTCACTCCGTCCTTAACGCGGGTGATGGCTTCCGGCTTTGAGACCTGAACTTCGTAGCCTTCGCGGCGCATCATCTCAATCAGAATCGCCAGTTGGAGTTCACCGCGGCCCGACACTTTGAATTGATCCGGCGAGTCAGTATCTTCCACCCGGATGGCGACGTTACCAAGAGTCTCCTTTTCGAGCCGTTCCTTCACCTGGCGCGAGGTTACGTAACGTCCTTCCTTGCCGGCAAAAGGCGAGTTGTTTACTCCAAAGATCATCGAGATGGTCGGCTCGTCAACTGCGATCACCGGTAGCGGTTGCGGATTGTCAGTCGAAGTGATCGTATCTCCGATCTGCACTTCATCAACCCCAGCAAGGGCGACGATCTCCCCGAAACCAGCGCGGTCGATCGGTGCGCGTTTTAAACCTTCAAACGCATAAAGCTGGGACACACGAATTTTCTGTTGGGTGTCGTCCCCCTTGGCTATGGTGACGTAGTCTCCCACCGCAATCTCTCCGGACACGATTCGGCCGATGGCGAGGCGACCGACGTATTCGCTGTAGTCAAGATTAGCCACGAGCAGTTGCAGTGAATCCTCGCGCAACTGTTTCGGAGGAGGAATCGTCGCCACTATTTGATCGAACAGCGGACGGAGGTCCTTTGATTCGTCACTCAGTTGCTTTTTGGCGATACCTTCGCGTGAGATGGCGTAGAGGATCGGAAAGTCGATCTGATCTTCAGTCGCATCGAGATCCAAAAAGAGTTCGTAGATCTCATCCACCACTTCGGCAGGGCGTGCGTCGTGTCTGTCAATCTTGTTCACCACCGCTATTGCGGGCAGGCGCGCTTCAAGTGCTTTGCGCAACACGAAGCGAGTCTGCGGAAGGCATCCCTCAGCGGCGTCAACGAGCAGCATCACACCGTCCACCATCTTGAGGACGCGCTCAACCTCTCCACCGAAATCGGCGTGACCTGGAGTATCCAGAATATTTATCTTTACATCGCCGTAGTGTACGGACGTGTTCTTCGCCATGATCGTGATTCCACGTTCCCGTTCCAAATCCATTGAATCCATGACCCGATCTCGAACCTGCTCATTGTCGCGAAAGGTTCCCGATTGGCGGAGCATCGTATCGACGAGCGTAGTCTTGCCATGATCAACGTGAGCAATAATGGCGATATTCCTAATGTCTTTTCTTTCGTTACTCATAATTCCCTTCACAGAAGCCGATAGTGCGAATTCGGCGCCCCAGCGCAAACGCGCATCATAACATCAGAAGGGAATAATTCCTTCCGGCTGGTCCCAGGTGCGGCGACACTACCTAATTGCGCCCGTTCGTCGCAAGGCTTCATAGAGAACAATTGCGACCGAATTGGCGAGGTTTAGGCTGCGGATGCCTGGGTTCAGAATCGGTATGGTGAGGCACCGTTCCCAATTGGCGCGCAATAACTCTTCAGGCAATCCACGGGTTTCACGTCCAAAAACCAGGCAATCATCATTAGAGAATTCCCAATCCAGATAAGAGCGCTCTGCTTTTGTTGAAAGATAAACAAAACGCGCTTTCAACAACGCTCCCTCGAGCTCAATCAGATCCAGATGGCGATGCAATTCAACCTCCGGCCAGTAATCCAGGCCAGCGCGACGTACGGCGCGGTCATCGAGACGAAATCCCGGCACCCCAACAATGTGCAGGGGAGTTCGCGTCGCGGCACAGAGTCGTGCAACGTTGCCGGTGTTCGGCGGAATCTCTGGTTCGACCAACGCTACTCTGATCATGACTCGATCGACTTACTAAGAAAACTTAAGCTGCGAGTGAATTGCACTACGGCGTCTGAAAGGAAAACAAAAAGAACGACGAACTTCGCTCGAAGTATTCGTCGTTCCCTTTGGGACGGCCTCGCGGCCTTAGAAGTTTGTGTGCGCCTGCTGAGACTTGCTTGTGTAAACCGCTGACTCGAACTATCTCTTCTTCGCGGCCTTCTTGGCTCCGCCCTTCTTGGCTGCGCTCTTCTTGGCTCCACCCTTTTTCGCTGCGGACTTCTTTGCACCTTTTTTAGTTGCCATAGCTTCTGTGTGCTCCTTTTTTCAAGTATTGGTTAGGGTTTGTCATTACCACAAGATAGTGTATTCGTGTTGTTCTTGTGGGCTAGAGTAAACGGCGCACAACATCTTGCTATATAAACGCAAAACCCACGGATGTCAATAACTTATTATTACTACAACGTAAAATGTTACTGGGTGGTGCAGAGCCGTTGAGAAGCTAGCAGCGATGCGGGCGTGAGTTCGAACTATCCAATCATGGACCAACAGAGTGAGCAGTAGCGATCAAGATCCGTAACTTCCAGAGGTGCGCTCGCCTGAGAGAACTGGGCCAGCCATGGGCCAACCAACAAACACGAAGCTTGTCGCCGCTACCACTTGAAGAGAGGGGTGAAGACCCACTGATTGTGCTCCTGGATACCGTAGTAATGAAGGACCGATTTTTTTCGACTGCGACTAGTCACGCCGATGAATGGACCACTTCCATCTTCGCTCTCTTCGCTCCCGGAAGACGAGGAGGTCGTGGATCCTGTGTCGATGACATTCCCGAGCGGTGGGGCTATAACCTGTTGTAGTTGGCTCATTTGCGCGTTCTGTGGTGTCGGCGGCAAGCCCCCCGAGTAAGTCATAACATTGCGCTGAAAATCCAGGAGTCTCATTGAACGCGGGCGTACGAACCCCCATTCGCCGGAACTTGTAAGAGGATCTCGTGCTGCGCTCGCTCGCAGAACCTGTCGCTTCTTGGTGCGCCCTGGAATCTGGACTCCTTCTAATAGTTGCTCAATGGAAATAGGAAGAGCTTGTGGTCCAGAGGCGTTCATCGTTGCACCCCGATTAAGATAGAAGCTACGAATCGCATCTGCTACCTGCTCACCACGAAAGATCGCTTCCTGTTCCTTTTGCCGTTGCACCTGCTGCTTGATGCTGGGCGCTGCAGCTAGCGCGAAGAGTGCGAGGATTGTCATCATCGCAATTAGCGCGACGAGGGCGTAACCTCCCTCATCTCGAGCCGAGATTGGGCAACAACGTCGTTGCGCAACCGAAAGCGAACTCGCATGCAAACAGCATATCTTGTGGTGTGGTCTACAGTGGCTCATCGTCTTCGGTCTCAACTTTTGGCGTTGGCCGCTGTAGCGGACTGTAGGTTTTTTCGCCATCACTAGTGAGCGGAAGTGAATGCCGGATCTTCAGGTTTGTGTCAACGAACACGATTTCCTTATCCGCGATACTCGTCACTCGAAATCTCCCGCCGAGAACATCGCCACGCTGCGCATTTATGATCTCTCGACTGCTTCGGTCTTGCAGAATCGCAGTATCAACATGACGCTGCGTTCCAATAATTCCGATGTAGGTGAAGTTGGGAGTTGGCGGTTGAGCAACACTTAACGATAGCGTGTTTGAGTACAGACTTCCGTCAGCTGATCGCAAGACCACTTGACGCTGACCTGCGACCGCGATGACAGATGCTGGTACGGAAACCGAAAGCTGTTGCGGGCCTGCGAATTTGGCCGGCAGTTCTCTTCCATCGATACTCACACGCAGTGCGGGCGTAAGCTTGTCACCCGTAATCTCCAACGTGAAATCCCCGGTTCGCGCATACACATTCGACGGCGACAACGACGCCAACAGTACCGGCGGAGTTGGAGTCGGGGTCGGGGTCGGAGTGCTTGGTATCACGACCGGACGGGGAGGCGGTTCGTAATAAACAAAGATGTTGCGCTTTGGCTCGGTCAGCGGGGGCGATGTCCAATGCCAACTCACAGGTTGGAGGGTGTTACCGAGATCACTCTTAAGATCCAAAGGGGTTTGCGTTGCAGGCTGATTGGCAACAGCGGCGGGGCGAGGAGATGGAGTCGGCGAGGCCGAACTGCGTGGCTTGGGACTGCTCGTCCCAAAGCCCACGAAAGTCCAATAAAGGAAGAGCAAGGCAACGACGCCCAGAGCCACTGCCGCAATCAACTTTTTCTGCTCACCGGGTTTACTGATATCAACTCTTTGCATAACTCAGTTGCCAGTCGACTGCGCAGCCGGAGGGTTTTCGCTGTTGTCTCGTTGAAAATAAGTCGCCATATCCAACCTCAGACTAACTAATGAGGCGCGTGGGCCAGTGTCAGCTCCGGCACTGTTGGCATCGGTCGCACGCTCGAACTCCACACCGTTAATGATAAGAAATAGTTTGCTGGATTCGATGTCCCGCATAAACCGGCGCAGGTTCGAATATTGGCCTTCCACGGTCAGGCTAATTGCAATGCCGGGATAGATGGTCTGCCACTTTGCGCTGGCACCCTTGTTCGTTGCCGTTTTTGATCCAGCTGGTTCCAGGGCGGTGTAGGTCGGTCCTGACGTATTTCGCAAACCGTTCTTGCGAATTAACTGATTCAGTTCGTCATAGAGATCCATTCGGCCCTGCGTGCGCTCAGAAAGCCCGGTAGTCTCGAAGTGGTCAACGCTCTCGGTAATAGTCTTGACGGTAGCTTCCGTTGTTTGACCTGACCGTACCACCTCACGGGAACTACTCAAAAGTGCCTTCAATCGCCCTTGCTCGACTCGTGCTGCAGCAAGATTTGATCTCGCCGGCACAAGAAAATAGAGGTAGCCGATAATCACCAAGATCAATACGAGGGCGCTACCCGCCATCGCAATTATTTCGGCGGGGCCAAACAACCCGGAATATCGCGAGGTTCGAATTCGATCGAGCTTTATGCTGATTCTCTTGCCTCCCTTAAAGGGTCGCTGGCTCATTTCCTGTCTCCTTCCGCAGCAAGCTGACCAGTTCCCATCCGTGCGAGGCTCTCAGCAGGTTTGGCAGCGACGGGGACGCCACTCCGAGGATGATAGATCACGGAAAGCTCATACTCCGTCCCTATCTCACCGCGGCCTTTTTGAAGATTCTGCGCTCGGAGGTTTGCCTGAAAGATGCCGGTGCGGTCCATATCAGCAATCATGTCGGTGACTGTTATTGATGATTTGGCTACGACAGTGAGATCTAACTCGGCCACTGTCTGCTCGCCACGTGCTGCGACCTCTCGAACACCAATCCGTGTTACTCGCACCTCTCCAGGCAAGGCACTCTCCAGGTCTACGAACAACCGCGACCATGAGAACTTCTTTCGATCAACCAACTCATGTGAGGCGCGGAGAGCTTGAAACTGTTGCGGAGTTAACGATTGCTTGACGTTGTTTGCCTTTTGCTCGAGGCCTTTTTCCTCAAGTCGTAGGTTCCGAATTTCAGCCTCGATCACAGCCGCTTGTGACCTTGCACGGCTTGACGCCTGGATCACGAACACCAAAGCGACAAGCGAACCGAGAAGAATGATCGAGGTCACAATCCACGGTAAGGCGCGGTTGGTGAAGGGCTTACTGGCTAAGTTGATTTTATTTGTCACGGCAGAACAACAAGGAATTTCGAGTCGAACGAAGCATACACGCCTCGATCAATTGAGTGCAACCACACGTCGGAGTGGCTCTCTACACGCGGTCTTTGGATTACACGCGGACACTCGTAGGTTGTTTCGGAAAGATTCTGGCAAGGAGCGTACAGAAGGAGCGTTCAGGATGGGGCCGTCTAGTAAATTTCCCGCGGGAACTGCAAGGGTGTCCAGTACTGTCAAACTGAGCAAAAAGCGGTAGAAACGTCTTTGTTCGAGTCTGCCTATGTCCCTCGTCAGGCCTACCGCCTTGTGACACTCGCAGCCATCCTCATATAATCGGGCAACAGTCGTCTGGCGGAGTCAAACTGAATAGGGCACTAAGGAGAATGCGTTGTCACCGGAAGTCTCACCAGCATGTTTAGGAGTTCATGAACCACTTTCCGTGGAAAGAGTTAGCGTGGCCGATCTGCCGACGGCCTGGGGCGATTTCAAGATCGCAGGCTATCGGTCGCTAAGCAGTGACGAAGAGTTTGTCGTCCTATTCAAAGGAGAGATGGAGAAAGACACACCCACGCTGGTTCGAATTCATTCGCAATGCTTAACCGGAGACGTTTTTGGGTCTACCAAGTGCGACTGCGGCCCCCAACTGCACCGAACGATGGAGATGATTCAGCAAGAGGGCCGAGGCGCGATTGTTTATCAGCAGCAGGAAGGTCGCGGTATTGGAATCATTAATAAGATCAGAGCTTACGCTTTGCAGGACGCCGGTGCAGACACAGTGGAAGCAAATGAACGGCTGGGGCTCGCGGTGGATCTGCGTGAGTACAAGCAGTGCGCAGAAATCTTGTTTGATTTGGGTCTCTGTCAGGTAAAAGTGATTTCTAACAATCCTTTAAAACT
>JANNON010000457.1:0-5923 GCA_031399105.1 Blastocatellia bacterium
GTGATGCGCGCCCTCTTCCCTTACGAGGATGCGGTCGATAAGCAGATTCGCATCAACGGCAATCCCTATCACGTAATTGGCGTGATGGAACCGCTCGGTAACTTCTTTGGCCAGTCGCGCGACAACTCGATTTTTATTCCAATTACGACCTTCGACAAGTACTACCCCGATCGCCCCTTTCCGGAAGTTGTATTCTTCATCATCGTGCGTCCGACTTCTCGTGCGGCCGTGAAACCGGCCATCGACGAAATGACCGATATTCTTCGTCGCCGTCGTCGAGTACCGCCGAACGCACCGAACAACTTTGGCATCTCGTCGCAGGATTCGCTCCTCGATGTTTACAACCAACTGACCGGAGCGACCGCTTTGGTGCTGACTTCGATTTCGTTTGTCGCGCTAATGATCGGCGGCATCGGTGTGATGAACATCATGCTGGTGTCCGTCACTGAACGAACAAAAGAGATCGGGATTCGAAAAGCCGTCGGCGCAACGCGGCTGAATATTCTCTCGCAATTCCTGATTGAGGCGGTGGTGTTGACGGCGATTGGCGGAGTTGTCGGATTGATAGTGGGAGAGGTCGCGAGTCTGCTGATGAACAAGTATTCGCCGTTGCCCGCCTATGTTCCGTTATGGGCGATCGGCGTTGGCGTCGGGATTTCAGCAGCGGTAGGGATCGTCTTTGGCCTATGGCCGGCGTGGAAAGCCGCGCGACTCGATCCGATCGAAGCCTTAAGGTGGGAATAAGAAAATTCTCTGCGGGCCTTAACTTCTTATCACGCGTTCCACTGCGACGGCTTGCTAAGGCGCCCCAACTAAGAATACATCCCACGCCCACCGACCTAGCTGAGCGTCGTAAATGTCTTTCACTTTTGCTCGATAGCGGAATTGATTACCGTACTCGTCTGTTCGTCGCGAGGTTTTGTAATCCAAGTAGAGAACCCTAAGTCCGACCGCCGGTAATGTCTGCAGTTCGTTGGCCTCGGAAAAACCATTATGGTTAGTGTCTTGCCAGAGTCGAAGTGACGAAAAGACGCTATCGTTCTGCTTAATCTGTCCATCCCCATTACCGCCGTTAGCTGGCTTATCAAACTCCGCCAAGGCAAGGAAGCCATTATTCTCTTGCCCTGCGGGTGGCTCCGGTTGGGATGAGAAGTTGCCAAACAACTCGCCACCATCGTCGATCAAGCCGTTGCCATTTCGGTCCAGGACTAACCAAGCGTCATCAGAGCCTGGAGCAGTCCAGGAAATCTTCTCCGGACCCTTCTTACCGTTGAGGTCAAAGTTCACGCCGTCAGCGAAACTAGTCATCTGAAAACCGTTGCCCAGGACATCGATGAGAAGTGGACTGCAGAACGGCGCGCACCCACCCGTACAGTTACAGGTCTCGGGGTCGTACTCGCCAGTTTGAAAGCAATTACTGATAAACCCGCTACTGCGGCCACATTTACCGCTGGTTGTAACCGTCAGACCCGCAACACAGCCGGTCGCTGGGTACGTAGCCCAATCTGGCTGTTGACCGCAGGTGCCGCCGCTAGCTGGTGGAGGTGTGCACGCACAGAGGAGGGGGAAAAGGTCATCGCTACTGCATCCTTTGGTCTCTCTGACCAGACCGCTCGCACAAATGTAACGCTTATGAATACAGGTCCTACGCTGATGCCGTCTTGGTATCCAATATGATGTACGACCCCAAAATGCTAATACATAAAACAACGAAGAAAGGGAGCAAAGTGGCTCTTTTTCTCATGAGGAACGCTGCCTTTCGCGATTAGTTTTTCGGGTTGAGATTAGGGTCGACTATTACTCCGGTTACTAGGACCTGAGGTCCTAACGTCGTATTCTCGCTACCGGGTTCACCTACTGTAATTGTGAGGGGTTGGGTAATCGTCCTGGTGCCGTCATCATTGTAGTCAATCACCTTTACCGGTTTCTTGAATTCCGGAATGAATAAGATCTCTGACGTCAATTCTCCTTTATCGGTCTTTTGGTGGGTAATAAAAGCTCGATATCCGAGCAAGGAAGTCTCGCCGGCATACTGGGAACTAGCGCGATACTCTTCGGCCTTTCTGACAATGTTGTCCTTTCTGAATTCGCCGACTTTGACAGCGGTATCCTTGGACACAATAAACACCCCACCACGTTCATAGTCAGCAACGAGAACCTGTTCAGCTCCGGTGTCTATCCTTCGAGTTACAGTCTTCCAATTACCTGATTCCGAGACAAAAGTCGTCAGCGTGCCAACTTCGGTTACCTTTCCATCACTGGACTCGAGGTAGATTCTGGATTGGATGGTGGCGCCTTTTATTCGAGAAGGGGTTGTCTGGATCGCGTAGGTAAAGGCAACTACAACCAGAAGGAGTGGGGAACATATGAACAGAAGTCTTTTATGGTTAGGAAAAGCCATTGGATCCTCCGTAGAAGAAGTTTGAAGAAGAGGTGAGAGAGCGCGGAGTTTATATTCTAACGTAGGGGACAGTCAATAAGGCTCAGAACTGTGACCCCCAGAACGGTCAGAGCGTCGTATTGTGACTCGACTTGGTGCCTTTACACACAGCCTGCGACTGATAGTAGATTCTTTAGACTCAGTTTGCAGTTCAATAACAAACGCTGACTAGAAGCCGGAACTCAGTACTCAGTACTAGGTTGTTACTGGCACTCAGTAATCCGTCGGCGTTGCAAAACAATTCACCCGCCTATACCGTACTAACCAACCGTGAAATTCATCGAGACTCTGAAGCTTGCAATCGCAGCCATCTGGGCGCACAAACTGCGTTCGGCGCTCACCCTGTTGGGAATGATCATCGGCGTGATGGCCGTGGTCGTCGTTTACTCATTGATTCAGGGCTTTAACCGCTACGTTGACGAGAAGATTGCCGGCATTGGCGCGAAATCGTTTACCGTGCAACGCTTTAATCCGCTCGAAGACTTTAAGGACACAGACACTATCGCCGCGGCGCAGCGCCGAAATAAAGAATTGACGATGGAGGATTACGAGTACCTCCAGCAACGAGCCACCCTGATTGGCCGCATGGGCGCCCGAGCACGCGGCACCCCATCGATCCTGAAACGCGGCGACGAAATTTTGGAAGACGTTATTGTTTCCGGTACGACTGCGGCGATTGCCGACATCGAGAACCGGGACATAGCCGATGGACGTTTTATTCTTCAACCTGAGGATGACGCCGCACAGAAAGTTGCTTACCTGGGCGCTGATGTCGCGACCAAACTTTTCCCGGCGGGCAACCCGGTGGGCCAGGAAATCACCATTAGAGGACTACCGTATCGTGTGATTGGTGTCGAGACTGCGCGTGGGACTGTCTTTGGTATCCCCCAGGACAATTTTGTGCAGATTCCCCTGAAGACCTACGCAAACAATTTCGGTGGTCTGTTGCGGCAACGTTCACTCTACTTCGTCGCCACCTCAAAGACTGATGACCAGTTTAACGACGCCGTGGATGAGGCGCGTTTTCTGATGCGCGTCAGACGCAAGCTCGACACAGGTGAAAAGGACAACTTCGGCATCGTTACACCGGACGCGATCACCGGCCTGCGCGACCGGCTCTTCGGGACCATCTTCATTGTGGCGATCTTCGTTCCCAGCATCGCCCTTGTCGTTGGAGCGATCGTGATCATGAATATCATGCTCGTGTCAGTAACTGAGCGAACGAAGGAGATTGGTATCAGGAAGTCATTGGGCGCGCGGCAGGTCGATATTCTAAAGCAGTTTCTGGTTGAAGCTGTGACGCTTTCTGGAATCGGCGGAGCTATCGGAGTCACCATCGCTTGGATTATCGGCCGAATATTGACGGCTGTTTTCTTTCCGACATCGCTTTCTATCATCGCGGTGGTTGGCGCCGTAGGGGTCTCGGCCATCGCCGGAGTCGTCGCGGGAGTATTTCCAGCGTGGAAAGCGGCCAGACTCGACCCCATTGAGGCGTTGAGGGCTGACTAGTCCGTTGTCCGTTGTCAGTTGTCAGTTGTCAGTTGTCGACGGGGGACGGCCAAGCACCTAAGTTACGAGATCAACTGACAACGGACTACTGACAACGGACTACGGACAACGGACTACGGACAACGGACTACGAAAGAACGGCCGCTCAGGGAAGAGATGAACGAAGCATGAAGTTAATAAGGAACGACATTTATGAGAATTTGCGCATGGCGCTGGCGACGCTCCTTGCCAACAAACTGCGCTCGTTCCTGACTGTTTTCGGTGTAGTGATTGGCGTCATCACTGTCATGCTAATCGCGTCCATCATTAGCGGCATCGACGTCTCAGTGAAAAAAGAGGTTGAGTCTTTCGGCACTCGTTCGATCTTTATAAGCAAGTACAACCCGGGCATTCATGTGGGGCGAATGTCTCGCGAAGAGCGCATGCGCAAAGAGCTGACGTACGACGACGCGGTTGCGCTTGCAACTTTGCCCACTATCGAGATCTCCGTTCCCTTTCTCTATATCACCAACAATTTCTTTGGCCAGAAGCTACTAGTTTCCGGAAACGGAAAAACGACCGCTGGTGTGGCGCTGCAAGGCACCTTGCCCGATTTTGAGCGCGCTGGAACGCAGATAGTTTCGGAAGGACGCTTTTTCACCCAGTCAGAAGAAGACACGAAGCAGGACGTCGCCGTGATTGGTTCGAAAGTGGCCGACGATTTCTTCCCGTACGGTTCTCCCGTGGGCCAGACACTGAAAATAGGCGCAGACGAGTTTCGCGTC
This sequence comes from Blastocatellia bacterium, assembly GCA_031399105.1. Classification (GTDB taxonomy): domain Bacteria; phylum Acidobacteriota; class Blastocatellia; order Pyrinomonadales; family Pyrinomonadaceae; genus PSRF01. Next base: position 4,714 of record JANNON010000457.1, read on the forward strand.
GTCGGCACGTTGCAAAAACGTGAGCAGTTTTTGATCAGTGGCGGAAGCGATGATCAAAATAACGTCATCTATCTCCCATTCAGTGTTGCTAAGAAGCTCAAGCCTAACGCCGATGACATCTTCATTCTCGCGGTTGCAAAACCGGGCGTGATGGACGAAGCCAAGGACCAGGTGCGAGACATGCTGCGTGTCAGGCGCCAGGTTTCATTCGCCGCGCCAGACAACTTCGGCATGGAAACCGCAGAAAGCATCCTCGACAACTTCCGTTCGATAACTGCCGGCCTGGCCATCGCAATGGTTGTGATTTCATCGGTGGGTCTGATGGTGGGAGGTATCGGCGTGATGAATATCATGCTGGTCTCGGTCACCGAGCGAACTCGTGAGATTGGTGTGCGCAAAGCCATCGGGGCGAAGCGCAGCGACATTATGTGGCAGTTTCTGATCGAGGCGGCGACGCTCACCGGGCTCGGCGGAATTGTGGGACTCTCAATCGGTTGGGGGTTGACGTTGCTACTGAGTTTGCTGCTGCCGTCTTACGTACCGCTTTGGGCTCCAATCGGCGGACTCGTTGCGAGCGTCGGCATTGGCCTCGTCTTCGGGATTTGGCCAGCGTGGAAAGCTGCCCGGCTCGATCCTATCGAATCTCTCCGCTACGAGTAGTATCAAAATCAATCCACAGATTTTGGACGAAGAACTTTGAGCTTTGTGCTTTGTTCTTTGTTCGTGCGGTGGCTTCGAGTTGGTGAAACGCTAAAAGAAGAACAAAGCACCAAGTACCAAGTACCAAATTCAAAGCAACAAAGCTCAAAGCAAGATTCGAACCCTGTTAATCCTGCAAATCCTCACCCGCTCTTGCCACCGGTTTTCCTTCCGCATCAACGTAGGTGATTGTGGCGCCGATTTCTTTCAGCGAGCGAAGTCCGGGCTCAATCTCTTTGCGATCACCAACAATCAGTATCGCCATCTTCGACGGATCCAAATACTGTCGCGCTACTCGGTTTACGTCTGCGAGAGTAACTGCGCTTACTCGTTGGGTGTAACGATTGAAGTAATCATCCGGCAGCCCATAAACAACCACGTCCTCCAAGCGCCCACCAATCTGCGCCGGCGTCTCAAACCCGCGCGGAAAAGCTCGGATGATCGCCTGCTTAGCAAAGTCGACCTCTTTTTGCGTGATCGGAATATCGCCACGAATGCCGCGCAGTTCCTT
>JANNON010000458.1:0-3781 GCA_031399105.1 Blastocatellia bacterium
GGGGGGAATTCGGTCTGTCCTTCTTCAACCCTCAACTTCCGCCTCAAAGAACGACGGATATCGAGTTACGAACCCAACGCGATCAACCTCCAAATCGGAAACGAAACTGCCACCGCCACTTTCGTAACGGTAAGTAGATTCGCCGGTCCGATTATATGTCTGGTCGAGCGGTTCCAGTTCGAATGATGGAAACCTAAGCCATGCTGCGCGAACGGCGCCAGACTCACCAATGCCCAGGTTCAATCTGCGAATTGGAAGTAGATTGGTCGACGGGCTGAAATTCAGATCAACGTCAGTGCAGCCGGAAGTTTCAGCAACCTCTTTGTGATTCAGTCTCCAAAATCGATCTCGATCAACTGAGATCTCGACCGCAACGTTATCATGGCCAACGAAGCCATTCACTTTTGCAGACACGGTGCGCCACAGCGCATCCAGCTCGATGACGTAGTTTAGACAACAGGGTGCCTGCTCGTGCGTGAACACCGCCGTTCCGCTTAACTGTAGGCGGCTTTCATTACTATCAAGCCAGGCGAATTCGTGTCCGGGCTTGTCGAGCCGTCGCCAGATAATCGAATGCACTAAGGAACTCCTTCAGATGGGCTTCTAACTTGCGCGTGCCGCATCCTGCGATCCGTAGCGTTCGGCATTCTTTACGCGCGCCTTCAAAGCTTCGACTTCACGATCGCGCGGCGGTGCATTCGTCACGAGTGACTCAAGTAACTCGTTTGCAGCAGCCGCTACCTGCTCAACGGCGCGATTGAAAGCCAGTTCATTTGCCTTCGAAGGTTTCGTGAACCCGCTCAGTTTTCTTACAAACTGCAAAGACGACGCACGTATCTCTTCTTCTGTCGCGGGTGGTTTGAAATTGTGCAGTGTTTTGATGTTACGACACATTGCTTGCTCTCCCGATTGTCTCGCTGATGGTTCCTTCTGATAAGAAAATAACTGAAGCCGTGAGCCTTGAAAAGCGCAGGTCAGTCAGTTGTCAGTTGTCAGTTTTCAGTTTTCAGTTTTCAGTTTTCAGTTTTCAGTTGTCCTTCTGGCTAGCACATAATTCTCACGCCAGAATAACAACGGACAACTGACAACTGACAACTGACAGATTTTATTCGTACCTTAAGGCTTTTAACGGATCCACCTTCGTCGCCCGCCGTGCAGGGATATAACTTGCGAGCAACGCCACGCTAACCAAAACCAGTGAGATCACTACGTAGGTCGCGGGATCCGTCGCGCTAATCCCGAACAACAAACTCGACATCACCCGACTCAACGCAAACGCCGAGGCGAGGCCAATCGCCAGTCCAATTAAGACAAACTTTAAGCCCTGGCCGACTGTTAGCTTCAGGACATCACGCTGCTGAGCCCCCAGCGCCATGCGAATACCGATTTCACGCGTACGCTGCGCTATCGAGTAGCTCATCACGCCATAGATTCCCACCGCCGCGAGAATTAATGCTACTGCCGCGAAAATGCCAAGTAGCAACATGCTGAAGCGTTGGCGCGCGACTGATCCCGACAACACTTCGTCCATCGTGCTGATATTCGAAACAGGTTGATCCTTATCAATATCCCACACGGTCTTGCGCACCGTCGCCGCGAGGCTAAGCGGCTCGACGTTGGTTCGCACGACCAAATGACGAGGCGCGAAAAACTCAGCTTGAAAGTATGACAAGTACATCTGTGGTTTTGGATCAGCGGCCAACTCAAATTGCCGAACGTCGCGGGTCACGCCCACGACTGTTATCCAGTCATTTGGATCAGCAGAGTTTGCCTGGCCGGCCGTGAGTCTCTTTCCGATTGGATCTTCTCCGGGCCAGAAGCGACGAGCCATTGTCTCATTAACGATTCCGACAGCCGGAGTATCAGCTCGGTCCTGCTCTTCGAATTGACGGCCCTCCAAAAGCTGGATACCCATCGTTGCGAGATAGTGTGGGCTGACCACCCTCGTTACAACGCTTAGTCTCTGGCCTGGTCCTTGTTCAGGGCGCCCAGCGAGACTCACGCCCATCGAATCGCCTTGACGCAAGAGCGGAATCCAGTTTGTCACTGCCGCCGATTGGACACCTGGAAGTGATTCAACGCGACTGATCAGATCAGTATAAAAACTCGAACGACGAGTCTGCTCGGAATACTTGAGATCCGGCAGCACAATCCGCATGGTTAACAAGTTGTCAGACCGAAAGCCTGGGTCCACACTTCTCAGACGCAGAAAACTATTTATCAAAAGTCCCGCGCCGGCCAGCAGGATTAGTGAGACTGCAACTTCTCCAATTACCAACAGTCCTCGTACTCGATTGCCACGCGTTCCAACTCCAGAGTCGCGGCCGCCTTCTTTCAGAGTTTCGTTAAGGTTAAAAGTCGAAGCCTGCACCGCCGGTGCTAAACCAAAGATCAATCCCGTCAATAATGAAATCGCGATGGTGAAGAGAAGCACCTTTCCGTCTACGGCGATCTCTTGGGCCTGTGAAATTGAAACTGGAATAAAACTCTTCAAAAGGTGCACGCCCACAAATGAAAGCACCAAACCAACCGCGCCGCCGATTGCTGCCAGTAAAACACTCTCTGTCAGTACTTGGCGGATCAGTCGAAATCGATTCGCGCCCAGGGCTACTCGAATTACGATCTCTTTCTGACGCACTGCGGCCCGGGCGAGCAAAAGATTGGCGACGTTGGCGCAGGCGATCAGGAGCACAAATCCGACCGCGCCCAACAAGACGAGCAGTGCCGGCTTGATATCTCCCACCAGATGTTCGTGCAAGGGCACGATAGCGACACCGACCTGAGTGTTGGTGTTGGGATACTGTTGTTGCGCGCGCGCCGCGATGTTGTTCATCTCGGCATGCGCCTGTTGGGCTGAAACGCCCGGTTTAGTTCGCGCCACCACCTCCAGATAATGCCGGCCGCGATTAGTAAGCTGTTGCGGAGTGAAAGCGATGGGCACCCAGAGCTCGTCCTCACGGGAAGGGAACTGAAAGTATGAGGGCATGACGCCGACGACCTGCACGTTCTCACCGTTCAATGTTATTAACTTTCCCACGATCGCTTTGTCTGAGTTGAAGCGGCGCTGCCACAGGCCATGGCTCAGGATTACCACTCGGTTCTGCCCGGGTTGATCTTCTTCGGGAATGAATGCGCGCCCCAACTGAGGCTCCACTCCTAACAGGCCAAATAGATTCGCTGATACCAGACGGCCATCAATTCGTTCCGGATCGCCGGCACCGGTGAGATTGAAGCTTTGGTTAGCGAGCGCCGCCATGCCGTCGAAAACCTGGTTCTGGTCGCGCCAGTCGATATAGTTTCCAACCGCCGGCGTGTCGCGCGGAAAGCCTCGCGCCGATCTGTCTTCCCAAATCATTACCAATCGATCGGGATCTTTGTAAGGAAGAGGGCGCAGCAGGACGGTGTTCACTACACTAAAGATTGCGCTGTTGGCTCCAATTCCGAGTGCAAGCGCAAAAACCGCAACGATTGTAAAGCCGGGGTTGTTCGACAGCATTCGGAATCCGTAACGCAGGTCCTGCCAAAGATCTCCAAACATATTCATTCTCCTTTGTGCTCCTAACACGAGAGGCTCCTGCGGTACGGGCCGATGAACGGCGCCCAACTGGGACAACAACTGACCTTCACTAAGCTCGCGCAGCACGGACCGGAGCGCTTCGTCGTCAGTGGCGCCATTGCGGATCAACTGGTCGTGGAAATCCTGAAGGTGTTGGTCCAACTCCTCAACGATCTCAGCGGCGCGCACAGGAGGCAGTTCCAATGCTGCGATCCGCTCGCTGAT
>JANNON010000463.1:0-4963 GCA_031399105.1 Blastocatellia bacterium
CAGTTCTCCCATGGAGAATTAACGATGGCGCATCCTAAACCTGCATGATTGATACTTGGTTGCAGCCACCTTACAAAGCCTTTACGAGGTTGTAACAAAACTATCCCAAAACTTGCTCGTTGAGAAATGGTATCTTAACGCCATGTCTGGTCCAACAATCGCCGGCTTCGGCTCATGGAGATCACCAATTACTGCTGAATTGATCGTTAGCGGGTCAGTAGGTTTAAGTCAGCCAACCTTTGAAGGTGGTGATATTTACTGGGTCGAGATGCGACCATCTGAAGGCGGACGTAACGTAATCGTCCGGCGCGACTCGTCTGGGGCAGTCGCGGACGTTAATCCGCTACCGTTTAATGCCCGCACGCGGGTGCACGAATACGGTGGCGGCGACTATATCGTCCATGATCGCGCCGTCTTTTTTTCCAACTTCGTGGACCAGCGGCTATACGTGCAGACAGGAACCGGGGCTCCTCAACCAATTACTCCAGCGGCTGAATTGCGCTACGCGGCAGCCGTGTTTGACTCACGCAGGAATCGTTTGGTTTGTGTTCGTGAGGACCACACCGATACGCAAGCCGAAGCCGTTAATACGATAGCGGCGGTTAACGTCGATGGCAGTAATAGCGGCGGTGACGTGCTGGTATCAGGAAGTGATTTTTACGGAACGCCTAGAATTAGTCATGACGGAACATGGCTCGCCTGGTTGAGCTGGAATCATCCGAACATGCCCTGGAACGGGACTGAACTCTGGGTTGGTGAGTTCATGCCTGATGGCTCAGTCGGCAATCGCCAGCTTGTGGCGGGTGGACTGGCGGAGTCAGTGTTCCAGCCAGAATGGTCGCCTAGCGGCGAGCTCTATTTTGTCTCCGACCGAAATGGTTGGTGGAACTTATATCGACAGAATGCGCACGTTATCGAGCCCGTTATCGAAATGGAGGCCGAGTTTGGCACGCCGCAATGGATTTTTGGCTTATCGACTCTCGCTTTCGTCGATGCCGATACCATCGTGTGCACGTACACGCAGCTAGGCTTTTCCAGGCTGGCAAAGATCGACGTGCGAACCAGGACGTTGCAGACGATTGCCAGTCCATATACTGATATCAGCTTCATCCGGGCAGATTCGAGCCAGGCAGTATTTCGGGCCGGCTCGCCGTCAGAGCCTCCCGCGATCGTGTCATGGAAGGTCTCAAGCGGTGAATTCACAGTTTTACGACGCTCAAATAATCTGGGGATTGACCCGCGTTGTTTTTCTACCGCCCAGGCAATTGAGTTTCCTACGGAGGGTGGTCTAACTGCACACGGATTTTTCTACCCGCCCAGGAATCCAGACTTCAGTGCTCCCAAAGGCGAGTTGCCGCCGCTACTGGTAAAAAGTCATGGGGGCCCAACTTCAGCAGCCGCGAGTGCGTTGAGTTTGAATATTCAATACTGGACCAGCCGCGGCATCGCAGTGCTCGACGTGAACTACGGAGGCAGCACTGGTTTTGGCCGCGCTTATCGCGAACGGTTGACTGATAATTGGGGAATAGTTGATGTCGATGATTGTGCCAACGGCGCCCGCTATCTGGTCCAGCGCGGCGAGGTTGACGGCAATCGCCTGATGATTACGGGTGGTAGTGCCGGCGGTTACACAACACTCTGTGCGCTGACGTTCCGTGATGTGTTCCGCGCGGGCGCAAGTCATTACGGAGTTAGCGATGCTGAAGCGCTAGCCAAAGAGACACATAAGTTTGAGTCACGTTACCTCGATGGCTTATTTGGTCCATACCCTGAGCAACGCGAGGTTTATCGCTCACGATCGCCAATCAACTTCACCGAAAAATTGGCCTGCCCTGTAATTTTCTTTCAGGGACTTGAAGACAAGGTGGTGCCGCCAAATCAAGCCGAGGTCATGGTGGAGGCGTTGCGAGCTAAGGGGATTTCGGTCGCTTACGTGCCGTTTGAGGGCGAGCAGCACGGGTTTCGGCAGGCAAAGAACATTAAGCGAGCGCTCGAAGGTGAACTCTACTTTTACTCACGTGTGTTTGGGTTTGAGCTTGGCGAAGCGGTCGAGCCTGTTACGATCGAGAACCTCAAATAAAAAGAGTCCGTATCACTTGGAAGAGTGATACGGACTCTTTTGTTAAAACACCGGCTTGCTTTATTGACTGCACTCCGCGTTGGTGCGTGTTACCAGCGCACTAAACCTTCGCTGATACTCTGCTGAAGTAACGAAGGAGCAGACCATGCTGCGGAAGTTACCTGGCTCACGGTTGTCCAGAACGTTCAACCAGAAGTTGTAACCGGCGGCGTCCGGATCTCGTCGCAAGAACCCGAAGTATTCCATCAATACAAACACCCGATTGTGCACAGCTTGCGAGAACGCGGCGTTCTCTGCCAGATCGCGTATCACTAATGCTCGACTGTGATTCAGGCTGTTGCCCGCGTTGTACTTCGCGATTAAGTCCGCGCGTAGACTACTGAGATCGACGCCTCCAGCACCACTCACAGTGCCGAGTGCCACATCGACGAACGAGGCTGCGGTGGTGTGATCTTGATAGCGCTGAACAAATTCTGGCCGCGCCACAAAAGCATTGGTGAAAGCTACCTTCGTGGCTTCCAGATTAGGGCCTTCCACAACTTGTCCACGGTCCGTTGAGAACTCAGCGTAACTCAACTGCCTTCCCAGCGTTCCTTTGTAGAGCCGGTAAATAAATGCGCCGGTTCGCTGAAATTCCTGTTCGATAAAGAATGCCGCGCTGACATCAATGCGGCGTGCGCGCAAACAAGCGCTGTCGGTACCGCATTGATTTAGCTGGGCGCTCCAGTACTCGAATCCGCCCTGATCAGGCTCGCGACCAAGAAAGTCCACGTAATGTTGGCGAGTAAAGAACTCGTTCGTGTCGATCGGATTTCCTCTCGCGACCGAATCCGCCGCAGCCGTGAATACTGCGTCGGTCTTATTGCCGACCAGCGAGAACGCACGCTGGGAAGGGCTAAAGCGGTAATTTACGAGCGACGGAGTGACTGTATAGAAGTTATCCGTGTTGATACCGTCGAAATGGTAGTTTCCATTCGCATCGGTGATGGTGACCTTATTTGCTCCGCCACTGAGTGTCATGACAACGCCGGGTACCGGTGTGCCATCGGCAGTATCGATAATGCCGCTTACTGATGCTGGCGCCGCGGTGGGACCGATAAGAACATTGACTGTTGAAGTTTGGCCGTCAGGATTAGTTATCGTGATGGTCTTGCTGCCCGGCGTCGAGCCCACTGTCGAAACGTTCAGAGTCACCTGACCGGGCGTGTTATAGGTGATGCTGTTAACGATGATACCCGCTCCGGAAGCAGCGATGTGATTAAACGTCGTATGCGGAGCGGGTGGATTTGTTCCCGGATCGTAAAAACCACGACCATTAGGAAGCGCAGTGCTGCCGGTTACGACGATGTTTGTTGAAGGGTTATTCAATTGGATCGCTGCCGGCACCGGCGTTAGGGGTGTTGGTGGTGGCGGAGCAAGCAGTCTTACTGCTCGCACGCCGTAGGTGTTCGTGGCGTTGCAGTACTCCTGAATCGTCCACATCGACATGTCGTCTTTAGGATCAAGACTGGTGTAGGAATAGTCGCCCCAGCGACGGCTGGGCCCGCCTGGATCACCCGGTGGGTTATAGGCGGTAGAGCTCGCGGTATAACCCGCAAGAGCTGAGCCACCGGGACCGTCGCGTAACGCTCCCAGCGTGTCACCGTTCAGCCTTCCGGTAGTAAATGCATTTATGCGTTCATTCGTACCCGCGATACTGCAGCCAAGTGCGGCATGACCCTGACCGGAGACCATGATGCTCGGAATCCAGTAGTTGCGTTGGGTTGCGTTGTTCGGAAGGGTGTTGTCGAACAGCGTTCCTGATTGAAGAACCGATGGCGTCGCGCTCAGATTTTGAAACTCGTACCAGCGTGATGCGTTGCGGTTATTCGTGGCGCCTGCTACTCCAGTGTTATTTACGCCGATGTTGTGAGCTGTCCACAGCCTTCCACTTCTCAAGTGTGCGGCATACAGACGATCATCCAGTGCGTCCAACCTTCCACCAGTTCCGCCAGTGTTCCCCAGATGCGGAACCAGCACGGGAAACCTAGTAGTCAACGGGAGAGCGACGGAGATGTTGGCGCTGATGGTTGGCGCTGGCCCAAGACTGCTGGGATTTGTTACTCGGCGGATCATCATCGTGTTGAACGTTGCGTTATCGACACCGATAAAATATCCCAGCGCGGTTGGTCCAGTATTCGCGGTGTCATAGTTATCAACTCCACGCGGTGAAAACGGTCCGGCTCCAGCCGGCGTCGCGACCAGACCGGAGAAGGCCCACACAGTTAACGGCGAAGCCGTGAGCGCCGGCGCCTTGGGAATCACAAAGCCCTTGGTGCTATTGAACGCTCCAGCGGTAGTAAACATGTTGCCGCCGATGTACATCGCGTTCGCGTCGACTCCGAACGACTGATAATCAGTAAAGAGCGTTGCATCTCCCTGAAACTGATAGAGCGTCCAAACGGTGCCGGCAGTAATGGTCCCATTGCTAGCTGCATCGCTGACCGCAATAATTACTCGATTGGGTCGGCTAATAGCGCCAGAGGCCGCGACTAGCACCGCATCGATAATGTTCAGGAACCAACGATTTGACAGCCGATCGAAACGGACGTTCGGGTCAGTCGTGAACACAACCTCACCGGCGGCGGGCGGCGTCATTACCGACGCGAAGAAAACATCCGAATCAACATTCATTACTCCATCAGCCACACCGGTCGTCTTGTTGAAGCTTCGCAAGCGGCCGTTGAGAAATACCAGGAACTGCGTGGGGCCGACGGCTCCCATTGTGTCCGGTGGGAAAGCGCCAGTTTCCGTTGGCCCGGTGGCGCCGTTGAATTGGGTGCCAAGTGTTTGTGGCGCTCCAGGAGCTGGCACCGCAATGTTTCCCGTACCTTCAGATGGCAC
>JANNON010000467.1:0-7240 GCA_031399105.1 Blastocatellia bacterium
GGAAGTTTGTCAATTCAGTACATAACCGCGGTAGCTGCGGGTCACCGAGTCGACCCCACTGATCATTGTCTGTTACAAGCCGTTTACCCGACGCTACCGCGTTTCGGTACTGACTAATTCCACGACAACCTTCTCAAGGCTCGAGTTAATGCCATTATGAATAGAAGAGACTTTACCAGAGCCATCGGCTTGATCGCGCTTTCGACTGGCGTCGGGCGCATGAACTTTGCCAGCGTAAGCGACCAGCCTGAGATCTCCGTCACCATGGATGATTTCAACTGGAATAAGTCCGTTCATCTCGATCCGGACCAACGGAATCGAGCGCTGCTTGAAGCTTTGCGCACGCGGGGCAATCTGAAAGCAGCCTTATTTGTAACAGGAAAGAACGCCGACAACGAAAAAGGAAAGGCGTTGTTGGGCGAGTGGGATCGCGCCGGGCACCTAATCGGTAATCATTCCTATTCACATCAATATCTCAACAGCAAGAAGCTCGAGGCGGCTGAGTTCATTGCTGACATCCTAAAGTGTGAAGCAGTAATCAAAGAGCTTCCTCACTATCGCAAAATCTTTCGTTTTCCATATCTCAAAGAAGGCGAGACCGCTGCGAAGCGCGATGCGGTGCGGGCGTTTCTTAAACAACACGGCTATCGCAATGGTCACGTAACTATCGACGCGTCGGATTGGGCGGTCGAAGATCGACTCAGTGCCAGATTGGCGAAAGAGCCTGCTGCGGATGTGAAACCCTATCGAGAGTTTTATCTCCAGCACATGTGGGAACGGTCGCTTTACTACGACGACCTCTCGCGAAAGGTGTTGGGTCGCAGTGTTAAGCACACGATCCTGGTGCACTACAATCTTCTGAATGCGCTGTTTCTTGGGGATCTGATCGACATGTTTAAGCGTAAGGGTTGGAAGTTGATCGATGCTGAAAACGCTTTCAAAGATCCGGTCTTCTCATCGTCCCCGGAGATTGTTCCCGCGGGCGAGAGCCTGATCTGGGCATTAGCAAAAGAGTCCGGAAAGTTTGAGAAGTTGCTTCGCTACCCGGCAGAAGATAGCGAGTATGAGAAGGCGGAGATGGATAAGAGGGGGCTGTAAAGCAGATGTTAGATGTTAGTCCGTTGTCCGTTGTCCGTTGAGTTTCATGCTGATCACAAAATCTTCACGACAGAAGAACAACTGACAACTGACAACGGACCACTGACAACGGACAACTGACAAATCCCCATGCCCTTACTAGAAGTAAAAGATCTGCATACTCAATTCCCCACGCGCGCTGGTCTGGTGCGTGCGGTTGACGGTGTGAGTTTTCATCTCGAACGTGGCGAGCTGCTCGGCGTTGTCGGCGAATCTGGTTGCGGCAAGTCGATCACCGCGCTTTCAATCATGCGCTTGATCTCACCGCCGGGAAAAATTGTCGCAGGTGCGATTCATTTCAAGGGCAGAAACCTGCTCGCTTTATCTGACTCTGAGATGCGGCAGATACGCGGCGACGACATCGCAATGATCTTTCAGGATCCGATGACCTCACTGAATCCAGTCTTTACCGTCGGTGATCAGATCGCGGAAGCTCTTCGACTGCACAAAAAGCTCTCTCGCAAAGACGCCAAAGCCGCCGCTGTTGAAGCGATGAAAGAGGTTTCGATCCCTGATCCCGCGCGTCGTGCCGGTGATTATCCACACCAACTTTCGGGAGGGATGCGTCAGCGCGTGATGATTGCCATGGCGCTCGCTTGCGATCCGGAATTGCTCATCGCCGACGAACCAACCACGGCACTCGATGTCACGATCCAGGCGCAGATACTGGAGCTGCTTGACGATCTGCGAAAGACGCGCGAGCTCGCCGTGTTGTTGATCACTCACGATCTTGGCGTAGTGGCCGAGGTCGCGGATCGCGTGGCGGTGATGTACACGGGACGAATCGTGGAAGAGTCGCCGGTCGCGGAGTTGTTTGCGCGACCTAAGCATCCGTACACCGAAGGGCTTTTGCGGTCGGTGCCGAAATTGACGGCTGCAGACGTGGGCCGAGTTACGAGACTGGAGACTATCGAAGGCACGGTGCCCAGTCCGACCGACCTGCCGCCGGGTTGTCACTTCGCACCGCGTTGTCCGTATCGCATGCCGCGTTGCACCGTGGAGGAGATACCGCTTTATCAACTCGAACACGGAGCGAAAGTGCGTTGTGTATTGTTCGATCTCGCGGCTGCCGTAGCCGCAGATCATCAAACGGAAAGAGGATCCACAGATTCCACAGATTCATAACGGTGAGAGAAAACGTGGAGACGTTGTTCAAAGCAGAACCTCGTTATCGCGGTTCAGTCTTCTCGCTGTAATCTGTGTAATCTGTGGATAGTCTTACTGTCATGATTAGAGAAGAGCTCATCAACGTTCGCGGTCTCGTCAAACACTTCCCTGTCGAGGGTAGTGACGATGTTGTGCGTGCGGTCGATGGAGTGTCTTTCGAAATCTTTCGTGGTGAAACGCTCGGCCTTGTCGGCGAGTCTGGTTGTGGAAAATCAACTGTCGGACGTTGTCTGCTCAGATTGATTGAGCCGACTGGCGGCGAGATCAAGTTTGAAGGTCGCGATGTTCTTTCTTTGGGGAAATCAGACTTGCGCGAGCTGCGCCGAGAAATGCAGATCGTCTTTCAGGATCCTTATGCTTCGTTAAATCCACGCATGAAGGTCGGCGACATCATTGGCGAACCGCTAGCGATTCACAATATCGGCACCAAGAGCGAACGTCGCTCGCGAGTGGCGGAATTGTTAAAACGGGTCGGGTTGAATCCAGATTACATGAAGCGCTATCCGCATGAGTTCTCCGGTGGCCAGCGCCAGCGTATTGGTGTTGCTCGAACACTCGCACTCAATCCCAAACTGATCGTGGCGGACGAGCCGGTATCAGCGCTGGACGTTTCGGTTCAAGCTCAGGTGGTTAATCTGCTACAAGATCTGCAGGAACAATTTGGGCTGACTTATCTCTTCATATCGCACGGTCTCGCAGTCGTCGAACACATCTCGACTCGCGTAGCAGTGATGTATCTTGGCCGTATCGTCGAAGTTGCCAGCGCAGTCGATCTCTACGCCCGACCCAAACATCCATACACACAGGCACTGCTCTCGGCGATTCCGGTGCCCGATCCAAAACGAAAGCGCGAGCGAATCGTTTTACAGGGAGATGTGCCCACGCCTATCAATCCACCATCAGGCTGTCGCTTTCGCACGCGTTGTCCGATTGCGATTGAAGAGTGCGCGAGTATCGATCCGGAATTGCGCGAGCTCGCGCCCGGACATCGAGTAGCATGCATTCGCGCGCCTGGATGGGCCGAGGCTGCAGAACGATGCACAGACGAGGCAGAGGTCAGTACCGAAACGCGGTAGCGTCGGGTCCTAACGATGGGGAACAGGCAATGATATTTGGTACCACTCGTTGACCCGACGCTACCGCGTTTCGGTACTGACCGCTGTGTAATCTGTGGCTTCGCCCTTCCGTTAGAGTATGAAACCCGCAGCAACGAATAAGCGTATAGAGTCCACAAATCCGGATGCCGAAAGTAATTCTCCGGCGACACTCAAACTCATAACCCATTAGGAGGGAACTGCGCAAATGCGTCGAATCGCTGGTGTTATTATCTTTGTCATTGGCTTGTTGTTGCTGGTTCTCGGTATCGGCAAGATAGCTCCGGGCGCAGCACAGCCGGGAGGCTTTACTGCCTTTATCGGACTAGTGGTTTTCGGCTTGAGCTTCATTCCGCGGCGTCCGGCGCCAGACGACGCGCCACCGCCGCTCCCGCCAGCCGAGCGGGTGACCGGAGTTTTCTATGATCCCAGACGCATCTTCGAGAATCTTCACTTTCATCCTCGTTGGTTGGCCGGCTTTGTTGTGATTGCTATTGTTTCAGCGGTCTATCACGTCGCCTATGTGCAACGGATGGGGCCGGAATTAATCGCTTTAGCTCCGATTGAGAAGACAATCGAGAGCGGCTTCATTCCGGCTGACAAGGCTGATGAAATCAGGGAACAGACACGCGAAACGGCGCGCTCCCCCTGGATGCGAGTGTTTGGACCGCTAAATGAGATTGGCGGCATCTTCTTCTTCATGTGCATCCTGGCCGGGCTGCTGCTTCTGCTCGCGCTTATCTTTGGCGGAAAACTCACGTTCTGGCAGTCGCTGTGTGTTGCTGTCTATTCATCAATGCCGCCGATCGTGATCGATAAGTTGATTAGTCTGGTTCTGCTTTATTTGAAGTCACCTGACGAGATCGATCCGCTGAAAGGTCAAAAAGGACTGGTGCGCGCAGATCTGGGAATTCTTTTTACACCATCTGTGAACCCGGTGCTGTTTGTCATCGGCAGCTTCTTCGGAGTGTTGACGATCTACGGGTTATGGCTCGAAGCGACTGGTTTGCGTCATGCTGGTGAGAAGTTGAGTTCGGCGGGCGCCTGGACCATCGCGATTCTTCTTTGGGCCATCGGCATGTTGCTCGCGGTAATTCTCGCGCTGCTGTTCCCGGCGTTCGTGGCTTAGGGATGCAGTGTTCGTGTGGCATGAAGTCAGTACCGTCACGCAGTAGCGTCGGGTCAACGATTCGTCACCACTGATCCTTGTCTGCTATCGACCGTTGACCAGACGCTACTGCGTGGCGGTACTGACTTTATGCGTGGGCTGGCAATGCTCCTCCTGTTGATCTTGAAATCCTGCCAATCCTGTCTAAATGAAACCCAATCCAACCCCGCTTGCCCGCCGTCTCGGTTTGTTCGACGCGACGATGCTTGTCATGGGTGGGATCATCGGCTCGGGGATTTTTATCAATCCGTATGTCGTTGCCCGTCAGGTCTCATCTCCATTTTTGATCCTGGGAGTCTGGGCGCTGGGCGGCTTGATCGCGCTGGCCGCCGCCTTCATCTGGGCTGAGCTTGCCGCACTGAGGCCGGAAGTCGGCGGCCAATATGCTTACCTCCGCGAAGCATTTCACCCGGTCGTGGCATTTCTCTATGGCTGGGCTCTGTTACTTGTGATTCAAACCGGTGGCATGGCTGCAGTCGCAGTCACCTTCGCCAGATACTTCATCGAACTCACAGCAATTCAGATCAGCGAGGCAACGATCGCGATTGTGGCGCTGAGTGCGCTTACCGTCATCAACTGTCTGGGCGTGCGCGCAGGGAGCACTCTTCAAAGTGCTTTGATGGTGATCAAAATTCTCGCGATTGTAGGGCTGATACTTTGTGGCCTCTTCCTCGCTGGCCCGAGTGCCGGAACAGGAGGCGCTTCGGCGGTCTTATCTACGTCGATGGTCTCGCTCAGCACGATCGGTGCGGCGATGGTGCCAGTGCTGTTCGCGTATGGCGGTTGGCAGACTGCGACGTTCGTGGCTGGTGAGATTCGCCAACCCGCGAAGAACCTGCCACGCGCATTGATTATTGGCGTGTTGGGTGTCGTCGCCCTCTACCTGGCAGCAAACGTCGTTTTTCTTTGGGTGCTTGGTTCGGCGGGACTGGCGGCGACGAGCACACCCGCTTCTGATGTGATGAAGGCCGCGCTGGGACCTACTGGCGGCCGCTTGATCGCAGCCGGTATCGCTATTTCGGCACTCGGTTTCCTTAGCCAGGGAATGTTGACGGCTCCGCGAGTCTACTTTGCAATGGCCGAGGACGGGCTGTTTTTCAAGAGCGTTGCTCGCATTAGTGTACGGACGAAGGTGCCGGTGCTGGCGATTGTGCTGCAGGGAATCATGGCCATCCTGATTGCGTTGTGGGGGCGCTACGAACAGATCCTGAACTACGTGGTCTCCGTAGACTTCATTTTCTTTGGCGCGACCGCGCTTTGTATCTTTGTATTTCGGAGACGAAGCAACAGGAACGCGAACGATGAATCGCGGCGCACACGGGTTCCGGGCCATCCAATCACAACCGCGCTGTTCATCGCGGCATGCTGGCTCGTCGTTATCAACACTGTCTACAAGTATCCATCGAACACGGTGATTGGATTGGCGATTCTACTGGCCGGGGTTCCGGCATATTTCTTTTGGCGCTGGAGAAACGGACAATGAGCGATAGCAACCGCGCGTTTACTTCTGAATACATGCACTGGGCCAAGACGCAGTCCGTTGCGCGCTTTAACCTGGCCGTAAGCGGCATGCCTAATCTCAAGTTGCAGGAGTTCAACGTAGACCTGAACGATCTCGAAATAACCACGCAGTTTCCGTATGGCTATCCGCCGCTGAAACAGTCGTTGGCCAGGCGAATGGAAGTAGATGAGAACTGCATCGTCACCGCGGCAGGCACGACGTTCGCGAACCATCTCGCGATGGCGGCGCTGGTTAATCCGGGAGATGAAGTTCTGATTGAACAGCCAACCTATGAGCCGCTGCTTTCCCTCGCGCGTTATCTCGGCGCAAAGGTCAAACGTTTCGCGCGCCGGTTTGCCGCTGGATTTCAGATTGATGTTGATGAATTGGAACTTTCTATTTCTGCTAAGACACGATTGATAGTCATCACGAATTTGCACAACCCCACCGGAGTCTTGACTGACTCGGGCACAATAAAACGGATAGGTGAAATCGCGAGAAGCGCTGGTTGCCGAGTTTTGGTCGACGAAGTCTATCTGGAGACCTTCTTTGAGCGACGACCGCCGGCGGCATTTCACTTGGGTAGGGAGTTCGTGGTCACAAGCAGTTTGACGAAGGCGTTTGGGTTAAGCGGGTTGCGCTGCGGTTGGATCGTTGCTGAGCCTGCACTGGCTGAGCGGATGTGGCGGCTGAACGATCTATTCGCATCGACGCCGGTACATGCAGGTGAGCGGTTGAGCGTAGTTGCGCTGAAGCAGCTCGACCGAATTACGGCAAATGCAAAAGCACTGCTGGTGAGAAATCGCGAAGTGGTAGACAGCTTTCTCGAATCGAGGAGTGAATTGGAGGCTGTGCGTCCTGAGTTTGGCACGATCGTGTTTCCGCGACTGAAACGGGGAAGTGCGGATGAGTTCTGTAGATTGTTGAGAGAGAAGTATGAGACGTCAGTAGTGCCGGGAAGGTTTTTTGAGATGGAGGAGCATTTCCGACTTGGCTTTGCGATAGACCCCGAAACTCTTGTTGCCGGGCTTGAACGGTTGGTGCGAGCGCTTGACGAGGTCTAAAACTATTTGCCATTGATCATTGGAGAGTGATCATTTTTCATTTTCGAACCTCCGGCTTCCGAGGAAAATGCAATGTAGTGGGTCTCAGTCAGTACCGTAGCGCGGTAGC